>JAEWWF010000076.1 GCA_023396465.1 Pseudomonadota bacterium | reverse complement strand
GGGCGAGGGGGCGGGCAGCCGCAGCACCAGTCCTTGGGCGAAGGCGGCGGCGGCCTCCGGGTCGAGGTCGAGGTCCGCCGCCAGCGCCGTGGCGCCGCTGCACCCCAGGTCGGCGGCCACGGCGGCACCCAGCCGGCGGGCGCGGTGGCTGTCCATGGCGCCGAAGGGGCCGAGGCCGATCAACAAAAGCCGTTCCGCCGCCACGCCTTCGGGCGCCAGAACGGTCAGCAGCTGACCTTCGCGGCCGGTGAAGGCCGGCGAGGTGGCCAGCACCCGCTCCACCACGGCCGCCACCTGTGGCGCCCGGGCGGCGGCGGATGCATTGCCGCCTTCCCACACGCCGAGCACGCGAGTGTCGCCGTCGGGCGGCAGGGCGGAAAAGCGGATGTCGATCATGCGGATTGCATGTGTCCAGTCGTGCGCGCGGCGGCGCCCCGCTGCCGGAGCGCCGCCGCGTCGGGAAGGCGGGCTTACTTCGCCTCGTACTGATCCGCCACCAGACGGTCGAGCAGGCGCACGCCGAAGGCGGTGGCGCCCTTCGGCACCGTCGGGCTGTCTTTCTTCGACCAGGTGACGCCGGCGATGTCGATGTGGGCCCAGGGCAGGCCGTCCTTGACGAAGCGCTTGAGGAACTGGGCGGCGGTGATGCTGCCGGCCTCGCGGCCGCCGGTGTTCTTCATGTCGGCGATGTCGGACTTGATCTGCTTGTCGTAGGCATCGCCCAGCGGCATGCGCCAGACCTTTTCGCCGGTCGCCTTGGCGGCGGCGGCGATCTGCTCGGCCAGGGTGTCGTCGTTGGAGAACAGGCCGGCGTGCTCGCTGCCCAGGCTGATGATGATGGCGCCGGTGAGGGTGGCCAAGTCGACGATGGCCTTCGGCTTGTGCTTTTCCTGCGCGTACCACAGCACGTCGGCCAGCACGAGGCGGCCTTCGGCGTCGGTGTTGATGACCTCGATGGTCTGGCCGGAGGCGCTGGTCACCACGTCGCCGGGGCGCTGGGCGGTGCCGGACGGCATGTTCTCCACCAGCCCGATCAGGCCGACCACGTTGGCCTTCGCCTTGCGGCCGGCCAGCGCCTTCATGAGGCCGGTGACGACGCCGGCGCCGCCCATGTCCCACTTCATGTCTTCCATGCCGGCGGCCGGCTTGATGGAGATGCCGCCGGAGTCAAAGCACACGCCCTTGCCGACGAAGGCGATGGGGGCATCCTTTTTGTCGTCGGCGCCCTGCCATTCCATGACCACCATCTGGCTTTCACGCGCCGAGCCCTGGCCGACGCCGAGCAGGGCGCCCATGCCGAGCTTCTTCATCTCCTTCTCGCCCAGCACGGTGACCTTTATGCCCACCTCGGCCAGCGCCTCGCATTCCTTGGCGAAGCTTTCGGGGTGGATGATGTTGGCCGGCTCGCTGACCAGGTTGCGGGTCAGGAACACGCCCTCGGCCACCGCCTCCAGCGCCGCCCAGGCTTTCTTGGCGCCGCTGGCGTCGGCGCCGGCGACGGTCAGCTTGGCGAGCTTGGGCTTGTCGTCCTTCTTTTCGGTGGTGCGGTACTTGTCGAAGCGGTAGCTGCGCAGGCGGGCGCCAAAGGCCACTTGGGCAATGGCCTCGGACTCATCCAGGCGGGTGCTCTCCAGCCCATCGACCACGATGCAGCCCTGGCGGTCATCGGCCAACGCCGCATAGGCGGCACCACCGGCGGCCTGGAGGGCGAGGGCATCGGCATCCTCCGCCTTGCCGAGCCCGACCAGCACCAGCCGGTCGAGTTGGGTGCCGGCCGGGGCCAGCAGCACCAGTGTCTGACCGGCCTTGCCCTCGAAGCGACCAGCGGCGCGGGCGCGGGTCAGGGCGCCGCCAAGCGTGCCGTCCAGGTCCGTGAGGAAGGCCCCCGGCTCGGCGCCCTGGGCGACCACAACGGCAAGGGCGCCCGTCTCGGGAACGGCGGGCTTGGCGAAGGAAATCTTCATGATCGAACGATCCTCGTGCCTGACTACAATGGAGTGCGCGCCGGGCGGGGCGGGGGCGGAGCCAAAGCCCCGTGGGCGGCGCGGAAAACGCAAAAAGGTGCGGCTGGCTTCGACTGTAGCGAAACCACGGCCGAAGAAAACCCCGCTCATGCAGGTGGGAGGCATGAACGGGGCGGTCAAGGCAGGGCTGGCGGCGGGACAGGGCCGGCCGGGATCAGGCTACGGCGAGGAAATGCAGGCTGAACAGGCGGTTGTGGTCGGTCCAGCCTTGCACCGGGCGCAACCCGGCGGCGCGGGCGAGGCGGTGGAAGCCGTCCATCGTGTATTTGTGGGTGTTGGCGGTGTGGATGGCCTCGTCCTCGTCGAACAGCACCGCCCGTCCGGCCAGATGAACGCGCTGACGGCGGCGGCTGACGAGATGCATCTCGACCCGCGAGGCGTCTTCGTTCCAGACGGCGCGGTGGCGGAAGAAGCGCGGCTCGAAGCTGCCGCACAGGTCGCGATTGATGCGCGACAGCAGGTTGAGATTGAAGGCGGCGGTCAGACCGTCGCGATCAATGTAGGCGCGCTCCAGCGTTGCGCGGTCCTTCACCAGATCGACACCGACGATCAGGGCGCCCCCTGTTCCCAGGCCGTCGGCCATCGTCCGCAGCATGGCGGCGGTCTCGTCCGGCTCGGCGGTGCCGATGGTGGCACCGGACAGGAAGCCCACCCGCCGCCGTCGCTGGGCGATGCCGGGCAGGGAGAGCGGCCGGGTGACGTCGGCACAGACGGCGGCCACCGGCAGGCGCGGATAGGCATCGGCCAGGGCGGTGGCGGCATCGAACAGGGGATCGCGGGCGGCATCCACGGCCACCAGCCCACCCAACCGGGGCAGCGCCTCCACCATCGGATGCACTTGGGCGGATGTGCCACAGCCGAAGGCCACAAGACAGGCATCCGGGCCGATCAGCCGGGCGATCTCCGCTCGGTGGGCGTTGAAAATCCCGGTTTCGGCGCTACTGGGGTAGTAGTCCGGCAGCGTGCGGATGCGGTTGAACAGGCGCAGGCCGATGCTGTCGTGAAGATGCCGCGAGGGAACCGCCTTGGACGCGGCCGACAGGCCCCGAAGGACGTCGTCGGCGAAGGTGTCGGCGGCATCGGGGCCGTGGTCCAGAACCTCCGCCAGACCTGGCGGCAGCGACAGGGAGAGGGCGGCCAACGGCGCGGGCGCGGCGTCGGCGTCGCAGCGGGCTTCCGGCATGCGTGAGTGTCCCCGGTTGGTGAAGCAGTTGCTTCTTCAACGCAGGGACGATGCTGCCGTTGCGTCGGCGGCGGCGCCAGGGGCCGCCCTCAGCCGGAAGAACCGGCGGCGGGCGGCGAGGCGATCGACGGTCAGGCGGTGGCCAGACGATCCTGCGGCGGCTCGCCGTCGGACTTGAGGCTGGTCAGGCCGAGGCGCGATGCCGCCACCACGGCGCCGGTGCGGTTGTTGACGTTCAACGCCTTCAGAATGGCGGTGACGTGCAGCTTCACCGTGCCTTCCGACAGGTTGAGGATGCGGGCGATTTCCTTGTTGGACTTGCCCTGGCCGAGCAGCGCCAGCACCTCGCGCTGGCGCGGGGTCAGCGGGGCGGCATCCAGGGACAGCTCGGAATGGGCCGGCTCGGCGGAGCGGCCGCCCATCACCGAGGTCTCGTCGATCAAAGCCGGCGGCAGGTAGACGCCGCCCGACATCACCAGCCGCAGGGCCGACAGCATGACCTTGCTGGAACTGGTCTTGGGAATGAACCCGGCGGCACCCAGACGCACCGCTTCCAGCACCAGCCGGCGCTCTTCCGAGGCCGACAGGATCACCACCGGTACCTTGGGCAGGCGGCGCTTGAGGGCGCCCAGACCTTCGTTCCACGGCATGCCGGGCATGACGAGATCAAGGAGCACCAGATCCAATCCGTCTTCACGGTTGGCGATCTCCAGGGTCTGGTCATAGCTCGACGCCTCGATGACCTGAAGGTCGGGGCCGAGTTCACCCAGCACCAGACGCAGGCCGTCCCGGAACAGTTCGTGGTCGTCCGCGATCAATATCTTCAAGCTGCTCACCCCTCACCAATCCAGCCGCCCCGCGATGCGGTGATGAAACCGAGCGTTCCGGTTGCCGCGCCCCTCTCGCGGTTCCCCTCACGGTTCCAGCGCCCCACCGGACGGCATAGTCGCCCGCTACGCCTTTGGACGGTACTACCCTACGCCGTTCCGCACAAGATTACGACGCACAATCGGCCGATGCATGGGCATTTTAGGCAAAAGCACGGGCGCCGTTCGACTGCCGCGTTCGCCGTCGCGGCCTAGTGACAGCGCCTCCGCCGCGCCCCATCATGGGGCCATGAGCACCGATTCTCCCTTGCCGGCCGGGCACGGACCTGCCGTCTCCGGCCGCGGCGACCTGATGGCGAGCGACCGCGAGGTGTTCGCCAGCCACATGGCGCTGATCGCCGAGATGACGCGGGAATTTTCCTCCTCCCGCGACAGCCAGACGGTCAGCCGCCACGGTCTCGCCCGCATCACCACCTTCCTTGGGGCGGAGGCGTCGTCGCTGTTCCTCATCGACGAGGACGGGCATGATCTGGTGTGTGTCGCCTGCTTCGGGCCAGTGGACGTCACCGGCATGCGGCTGCCGCTGCGCAAGGGCATCGTCGGCCGAGCGGTGGTGCTCAATCAGACCCAGATGGTGCGTGATGCCAGCCGCGATCCTGATTTCGGCGGCCAGGACATCGCCGCCGCCACCGGCTTCGTCACCCGTTCGGTGCTGGTGGCGCCGCTGTCGCTGGGGTCGGAGCGGCTGGGCGCCATCGAGATCATCAACAAGGCCTCCGGCGACGGGCTGTTCGACGATCACGACCGCACCCTGCTGGAGGTGCTGGCTGGTTCCGCGGCGCTCGCCATCGACAATTTCCGTCTCACGCAACGGCTGATGGAACAGGAACGCGCCCGTCACGAACTGGCCCTGGCGGCGGAGATCCAGCGCAGCCTGCTGCCGCGCGAGGCGCCGGCCGATTTTCCGGTGCATGGCATCAACGTGCCGGCGCGGCTGGTGTCGGGTGATTTCTTCGACATCGTCGAGGAACGGCCGGGCGATCGCATCTGGTTCGCCCTTGGGGACGTTAGCGGCAAGGGAATGAACGCCGCCATCCTGATGACCAAAACCGCCAGCCTGTTCCGCTGCCTGTCGAAAACCATTGCCAGCCCCGGCCGCCTGCTCGCCGCCATCAACGCCGAACTGTGCGAGACCGGCAGCCACGGCATGTTCGTGACCATGGTGGCCGGCTTCTACGACACCTGGAGCGGCCGGCTGCGGCTGGCCAATGCCGGGCACGAGCCGCCCCTGTTCCTGCCCGCCGGGTCGAACGATTTCATCGCCGTGCCGGCACTGGCGCCGCCGCTTGGCATCGCGCCCGATCTGGTGGGGGCGCAGGGCTATCCCGAGCATGATCTGGCGCTGGAGGACGGCAGTGCCCTTTACATGTTCTCCGACGGCCTGACGGAGGCCTATGTGGCCGCCGAGGGCAATGAGTCGCTGGGGGTGGAGGGGGCGGAACGGATGATCCTCGACCTTCGCACCCTGCCGGCGCCGGAGCGGCTGGCCGCCATGCTGGACCGCGTCCGCCGCCCCGACCGGCCGTTGCGCGATGACCTCACCTTGCTGGTGGTCGAACGGGGGGCGGCGTCATGATGGCCACCGTGCTGCCCGATCCCGCCCTGCTCGCCCACCTGCGGGTGGCGGCGACTCCGGCGTCGCTGCGCATGATCCGCCGGGTGGTGCGCGAGGCGGCGCTGCTGGCCGGCGCCCCGGAGCCCTGGGCCGACGACCTCATGCTGGCGGTGGACGAGGCCTGTCAGAACGTGGTCCGCCATGCCTACGCCGGGTTGCCCGGCGACCTGTGCATCACCCTGTCGCGCACCCCCGACGGCGACGGAGTCGCCGTTGAAATCCTGGATTTCGCTCCCACCGTGGACCCGTCGCGGGTCCGCGGACGCGATCTTGACGACGTGCGTCCGGGCGGCCTGGGCGTTCATCTCATCGAGGCGCTATGCGAGGAGGCTGGTTTCGCCGCCGCGCCGGAGGGGGCGGGCAATCTCTTCCGCATGGTGAAGCGCTTTGCCAATGCCGCGCCGCAACGGTAGAACCAAGGGGAGAACGCAGTGAGGATCGGAAGGGGTAGGGCGCGATGACGGTCGACATCTCCACCCACGGTAATGCCGCCGTCGCCCACCTGTCGGGCGAGGTGGACCTGGAGCGGTCGCCGGGGGTGCGGCGGGCGCTGCTGGAGGCGCTCGGCCACCGGATGCCGCTGGTGGTGGACCTGTCGCAGGTGTCCTACATCGACAGTTCCGGCATCGCCAGCCTGGTGGAGGCGTACCAGACCGCCCGCAAGCAGAGCACGCCCTTCATCCTGTGCGCCGTCTCCGCCGCCGCCCTGCGGGTGATGCAGCTGGCGCGGCTGGACAAGGTGTTCGACATCCGCCCCACCCTGGACGACGCGCTGGCGGCGGTCTGAATGGCGCAGGCGAAGGCCATATCCTTCCTCGACCGCATGGGTCGCGCCGCCGTGGCGGCGGTGGCGGAGCTGGGCTTCGCCGCCGTGCTGCTGGGCCAGGCGCTGCTGTGGACGGTGATCGGCCGCGCCCGCCGCCAGCCGGTGCGGCTGTCGGCGGTGGTGAAGGAAGCCATGGACATCGGCATCCGCGCCCTGCCCATCGTCACCATCATGTCCGGCACCATCGGCGTCATGCTGGCCATCCAGGGCATCTACAGCCTGCGTATCTTCGGCGCCGAGAGCAAGGTGACGCTGGGGGTGGCGCTGTCCATCGTGCGTGAGTTCGGGCCGCTGATCACCGGTATCCTGGTCGCCGGACGGTCGGGCTCCGCCCTGGCGGCGCGGCTCGGCACCATGAAGATCAGCCAGGAGATCGACGCCCTGACGGTGATGGGCATCAACCCGGTGCGCTTCCTGGTGGCGCCGCCGCTGCTGGCGGCGCTGGTGATGATCCCGGCGCTGACCTTCTATGCCGACCTGATCGGGCTGCTGGCCGCCGGCCTCTACATCTCGGCGGAGTTGGGCCAGACCCTGTCGGCCTATGGGCTGGATGCCATCGAATCGATCACCGCGAACGATCTGCTGCACGGCCTGGGCAAGAGCGTGCTGTTCGCGGTGCTGATCGTGCTGGTGGGTGTCATCAACGGCCTGTCGGTGTCCGGCGGCGCCGAGGGGGTCGGGCGGATGACCACGCGGTCGGTGGTGCATGCCATCTCGGCCATCATCATCACCGACATGCTGTTCGTTTTCGTGACCACGCGCTGACGGCGGAAGGAGAGCACGCAGCCATGCCCCACGCCGCCACCGCCGCCCGCCACCCGCCCACCGCCGCCGAGCTGGAGGGCATCCCGCTCGATGAGCGCGAGGCGGTGATCGAGGTCGAAAATCTCGTCACCCACTTCGGCGACCGCAAGATCCTGAAGGACGTCACCCTGTCGGTGCGTCAGGGCGAAATCCTGGTCATCATGGGCGGCTCCGGCTCCGGCAAGTCGACGCTGCTCAACCACCTGCTCGGGCTGCTGAAGCCGACCTCGGGCACCATCCGCATGCTAGGCCGCGACATCACCCGCATCGGCGAGCGCGAGTTCACCGAGATCCGCAAGAAACTGGGCGTGGCCTTTCAGGGTGGGGCGCTGTTCAGCTCCATGAACCTGATCGAGAACATCATGCTGCCGCTGTTCGAGCATACCGACCTCGACCGCTCGACCATGGAGATCATGGCGCGCATGAAGATGGAGGTGGTGTCGCTGTCGGGGTTCGAGACGCTGATGCCGGCGGAACTGTCGGGCGGCATGATCAAGCGCGCCGCGCTCGCCCGCGCCATCGTCATGGACCCGCGCATCCTGTTCTGCGACGAGCCCTCGGCCGGCCTCGACCCGGTGGTGGCCTCGGCCATCGACGACCTGATCCTGTCCCTGCGCGCCGCCACCGGCATGTCGGTGGTGGTGGTGACCCACGAGCTGGACAGCGCCTTCAAGATCGCCGACCGCATTTGCGTGCTCGACAAGGGGGCGGTGCTGACCATCGCCCCGGTTGACGAGGTGAAGGCCAACCCCGACCACCGCATCCAGAACCTGCTGAACCGCCGCACCGAAGAGGAGGTGCTCGATCCCGAGGAGTACCTGCGGCGCCTGACCGGAGAGACGCCATGACGTGCCCGCGCCGCCCCAGGAGCCGGACATGAGGACCAGCGGCCTCAACTATGCCATCGTCGGTGCCTTCGTGCTGGCGGCCATCGTCGGGCTGGTGGTGGCGCTGGCGCTGCTCACCGGCCGCACCGGCGCCACCGTGCCCTACCACACCCTGTACGACAACGTGAACGGGCTGAAGTACGGCACCCAGGTGCTCTACGAGGGCTATACCATCGGCCAGGTGGAGAGCATCGCGCCGGAGCGGGAGAACGGCCGCACCCGCTTCCGGGTCGAGCTGTCGGTGCGCGAGGGCTGGCCGATCCCCGAGGACAGCCGCGCCGACGTGCTGGCCAGCGGCTTCCTCGGCGGCATCGTCATCAACATCGCCGGCGGCCACAGCCCGGTGGCGCTGGAGCCCGGCAGCCGCATCGCCGGCCGCGCCTCCACCAACCTGTTCGCCACCCTCCAGGATGTGGCCGGCAGCTTCCAGGACATCGCCGAGAACACCCTGGCGCCGCTCATGCGCAGCCTGAACGAGACGGTCAACGCCATCAACCAGCCATTGGCCGACGAAGCGCCGGAGATCCTGCGCCAGATCAGGGCCCTGACCGAGGACATGGCCCGCCGCACGCCGGAACTGATGGGCAACCTGAACGATGCCGCCCGCGATCTGAACGAGAAGGTGCTGAGCGCCGAGAACATCGACAGCCTCAACGCCTCCATCCGCAACGTCGAGACGGCGACCCGCGACATGACGGCGCTGACCCAGGGGCTGCTGACCATGCGCGACAGCATCGGCGGTGTCATCGCCCGCATCGACACCCTGGTCGACGACAACAGCGGCGAGGTGAACGAGGCGCTGAAGGACCTGCGCTACACCATGGGCACCATCGCCCGCGACATCGACACCATCACCTACAACCTGGATGCCACCAGCCGCAACATGCTGGAGTTCAGCCAGTCGATCCGCCAGGACCCCAGCCTGATCCTGCGTTCCCGCGATGTGCCGGAACGCGGGCCGGGCACCGGCGGCGGTCCCGGACGCTGATCGTGCCCGCACGCAAGGAGAGGACGCGCCCCATGCCCGCCGCCCGGTTCCCGCTGCTTCGCCGCCTGGTCGTCGCCACCGTCGTGGCCGGCCCGCTGGCCGCCTGCTCGCTGGCGGAGCCGGCGCCAAGCGATCACTTTTACCGCCTGACGGTGCAGGCGCCCGCCGATGCCGGTGCCGGGCGGGTGGTCGACGGTGTCGCCATGGTGCAGTCCGTCGAGGTCAGCGGCGTGCTCAATCAGCGGGCGTTGCTGTGGACCACCTCGGGCGTCGAGTTGCAGCAATACAGCTATCACTTCTGGAGCGAACCGCCGGCCCGTGCCCTGCAAGATGCGCTGGTGCGGGTGCTGCGCGATACCGGCGCCTTCACCGAGGTGGTGACGCCGGGCTTCCGCCAGCGCCCCGACTGGATCATCCAGGCCCGCGTCAACCGCTTGGAACTGGTGGGGCCGAGCGGCGGCGACTCGGGCGTGCAAAGCGCCCGCGTCGCCATCGGCTTCACCGTCACCGACGGCTATGGCGAGACGGTTGCGCTCACCCGCGGCTACGAGGAGGCGCCGACGGTGGCGGGCGGCTCGGTGGCCGATGGCGCACGGGCGATCAGCGCGGCGGTGGAAGCCATCTATGGCCGTTTCCTGCGCGACTTGCGCGCCGCTGACATGGTGGTGCCGGCGGAACGGCCACTGGGGCGGCCCCGGACCTGAGGAAAGGCGCCCGCTCCGGGACCGACGATCGGAGCGGGCGCGCCAGACGCCGACCGGTCAGGGGATTGATGACCGTCGGCACCGTGGGGGCGGAAAGACAGATGGGCGCCGGAACCGGGGTCTCAAGTGTCCTTAGTTCACCCGGTCGCGCAAATATCGCAGGGAACCCCTGCCTTTCGTACCGTTGATCTGGGCACCACGACGGACACATGATGGAAGCATAGAGGTTCCACGAAAAAGGGGTGGACCATGTTTCCCATCGACATCCGCTTCATCGATTTGCAGCAGTCGGACGCCACCGAGGACTATGTGCGCGAACGGGCTGAAAAGCTGGCGCACGCCTGCGGCGCCATCACCAGTTGCCGCGTCACCCTGTCGCGCGACCATGGTGCCCGCACGCCGTCCGTGAAGGTGGCGGTGGTCGCGTCGTTGCGCGGCCGCGGTACCCGCACCGTCTCCGCCGAGGAGGTGGTCGGCCGGCACGAACCGGGGCAGGCCGTCCTGCGCGCCGTGCGCGAGGCCTTCGATACCGCCATGCGGCAATTCGTGAGCGATCGCAAGAGCCGCCCCAACCGCATGCAGGAGATCCCGGCCTGAACCAGCCACAGCCGCAGGGGCGCATCCGGCCGCCCGGCCCCCTCGGTTATTGACAAGGGCACCCGCCGCGCCACAAATCGCGGAACAGATCATGGGAGGCGGCCGGCGACGGCCGCCTCGCCCGTTCCGGCTCGCGATTGGACCGCCGTTGACCGCCTCCCCCCTTCCCACCGCCGCGCCGCCGCCCGTCGATGACGCGCTGGCGCGTGTCGCCGAACGCTATGCCGTCCGCCTGACGCCGCACCTGACGGCGCACATGGATGCCGCCGACCCCGCCGACCCGCTGACCCGCCAGTTCCAGCCCACCGCCGCCGAGCTGGTGTCGACCGCCGACGAACGCGCCGACCCCATCGGCGATGGTGCCCACAGCCCGCTGCCGGGGCTGGTCCACCGCTATCCCGACCGGGTGCTGCTGATGCCGGTGGGGGTCTGCGCCGCCTATTGCCGCTTCTGCTTCCGCCGCGCCGTGGTCGGCCAGGGCGACGGCGTGCTGCCGGCCGACCAACTGGAGGCGGCGCTGGACTACATCGCCGCCCGGCCGCAGGTGTGGGAAGTGATCCTGACCGGCGGCGATCCGCTGGTCCTGAGCCCGCGCCGGCTGGCGGACCTGATGCGGCGGCTGGATGCTGTGCCGCATGTGGGTGTCATCCGCCTGCACAGCCGGCTGCCGATCCACGATCCCGGCCGCGTCGATGCCGCCGTGGTGGCGGCCCTGTCCGGCCTGCGCGACAGCGCCGTGTGGCTGGCCGTCCACGCCAACCACGCCGCCGAGTTCACGCCAGACGTGCGGGCGGCGCTGGCGCGGCTGGCCGATGCCGGCATTCCGCTGGTCGGCCAGTCGGTGCTGCTGCGCGGCGTCAACGACAGCCCGGAGGCGCTGACGGCGCTGTTCCGCACCATGGTCCGCAACCGCATCAAGCCCTACTACCTGCACCACCCTGACCTGGCGGAGGGCACCGGCCACTTCCGCGTCGGGCTGGACGAGGGGCGGCGGCTGGTGAAGGGGCTGCGCGGCACCATCTCCGGCCTGTGCCAGCCCACCTATGTGCTCGACATTCCCGGCGGTCATGGCAAGGTGCCGATGACGCCCGATCATCTGGTGCCGGCGGGGGAGGGCTGCGTGGTCGAAGACCCCTGGGGCGGCCTGCATGCCTATCCGCCCGATCCCGCCCCCGCCACCGCAGGAGACATGTCATGAACCGCCAGGGTCGCAGCCGGGCCGCCTCCGGCCAGGGTCGCAGCGTCCATGATCCGGTGAAGCGGGCCATCCGCAGCGCCGGCCGGGCGGAGAAGGACGCGGCGGCGGCGTCCGCCCAGGCCGCCGTCGACGCCAAGCGGGGCAAGGGGCAAGGCAAGCCGCCAAGGGCGGCGTCCGCCAGCGCCAAGGCGGCGCCGTCGCCACGCAAGGAGGAGCCGGCCCGCGCCAGCCGCGACACTGGGGGCTTCCATAGCCAGGCTCTGGCCCGACCGGCCGGCCGCCAGCGCAGCATTCGCCCCTCCATGACCCCGGAGCGCGAGGAAGGCGCGGCGGTGCCGCGTCCGCGCGGCGACCGTGGCGGCGCCAAAGGCAAGGCGGGCGGCGGTACCGCCGCGGCGCCGATGCGGGACAAGGGGCCGCCCCGCTACATCGCCTTCCACAAGCCTTACGGCGTGCTGAGCCAGTTCACCGCCGACAGCGGTCAGCGGGCGTTGCGGGAATTCGGCCTGCCGTCCGAGGTCTATGCCGCCGGGCGCCTCGACATGGACAGCGAGGGCCTATTGCTGCTGAGCAATGACGGAGCCTTCATCAACCGTCTGTTGAGCCCCCACCACGGCCATGCCCGCAGCTATCTGGTGCAGGTGGAGGGTATCCCCGACGAGGCGACGCTCGACCGCTTGCGCGGCGGCGTGACCTTGCGCGACTACACCACCCGTCCGGCGCAGGTGGAGCGGGTGACGGATGAGCCCGACCTGCCGCCGCGCGATCCTCCGATCCGCGAGCGTCGCCACATTCCGACGGCGTGGCTGAAGATCACTCTCACCGAAGGCCGTAACCGGCAGGTCCGCCGCATGACGGCAGCGGTCGGGCATCCGACCCTGCGGCTGGTGCGGGTCTCCATTGGAGCGCTGGATCTGGGTGATCTGCCGCAAGGCTGCTGGCGGGAAGTGTCGCGGCGCGACGTGTTGCCGCCGCCGGCGCCGCCCCCCTCCCCCTCCTCGGATCATGCCAAGCCGGCTTGATCGGACCCGACCACCTGGCGCCTTCAGGCGTCGGGTGGTCGTCGCTTCTCGCGGCATTGGTGTTCGCCGCAAAAGCGGCGGTGCGCGGTCGCGCCTGCCAGGCTGCGAGGAGGTGCTCTCAGTGCAGCTTGGTATTACTCTGCCGCCGCCCGCAACGAGGCGCGGCCGAATCGCTTCGGTGTTTCGC
>JAEWWF010000069.1 GCA_023396465.1 Pseudomonadota bacterium | reverse complement strand
GGCGTGCAGGCGCTCGCCCGGCAGCGGGCGCCGGGGTCGCGCGGCCGCCCCGGCCTGCGGCTCGCGCTCGCCAACCTGCACCGGCCGGGGGCGCCCACCGCCTCGGTCGTGCTGTCCCTCGGCCTTGGGCTGACGGTGCTGGTGGCGGTGGCGCAGATCGAAAGCAACCTGACCCGCCAGATCAACGAAAGCCTGCCGCAGGAAGCGCCGTCGTTCTTCTTCATCGACATCCAGCCCGACCAGATGGAGCCCTTCCGCCGGGTGGTGGAGGGGGTGGAGGGCGCCCGCATCCTGCAAAGCGCCGACATGATCCGTGGCAGCATCGTGCGCCTGAAGGGCGAGCCGGTGAACGAGGCCAGCGTCGATCCCGAGGTGCGCTGGGCGGTGCGCGGCGACCGCGGCCTCAGCAGCGCCGACCGCCCGCCCGCCAACGCCCGCATCGTCGCCGGCCAATGGTGGTCAGAGGGGTACGACGGCCCGCCGCAGCTCAGCCTCGCCCGCACCATCGCCGAAGGGCTCGGGGTCGGCATCGGCGACACGGTGACGCTGAACGTGCTCGGCCGCGAGATCACCGGCACCATCGCCAACCTGCGCGACGTCGATTGGGGCACGCTGGAGATGAACTTCAGCTTCATCCTGTCGGAAAACACCCTGCGCGGGGCGCCACGGTCGTTCATCGCCACCGTCGAGGCTCGTGGCGCGGTCGCCGACCGGCTGGAGCGGGCGGTGGCGGCGCAACTGCCCAACGTGTCGGGTATCCGCGTCGATCAGGCGTTGGAGGCGGTGAACACGGTCATGGCGGCGGCTGGCAACGCGGTGCGGGCGGTGGCGGCGGTGACCCTGCTGGCCGGCGCCCTGGTGCTGGCCGGCGCCATCGCCGCCGGCCACCGCCGCCGGGTCTACGACGCCGTGGTGCTGAAGGTGCTGGGGGCGACCCGCCGCGACGTGCTGCGCGCCTTCCTGATCGAATACGGCATCCTCGGCGCCGCCACCGGCGTCATCGCCGTCGCCGTCGGTTCGGTGGTGGGCTGGGCGGTGCTGACCTTCGTCATGCGTGGCGCCACCTGGGCCTGGGCGCCCGGCATGGCGGCCGGCACGGTGGTGCTGTGCATCGCCATCACCCTGGCCGCCGGCTTTGCCGGCACCTGGCGGGCCTTGAGCGTCAAGGCGGCACCGCTGCTGCGCAACGAGTAATCCCATGCTGCCTTGGTCGGATCCGATCAAGGCAGCATCTCAGGTGCCGGCCGGCCGCTCCTCGCAGCTTTGACTTTCGCCGCGAAAGCGGCGGCGCGCGGTCGTGCTTGCCACGCTGCAATGAGCCGCTCTTCGTGCAGCTTGGCATGAATCGGTGGGAGCGATCGGCGGTGGCATCCCGCAGGCCGGTTGGCATCCTGCATCGCAGGCTGCATGTGCTTGCCCCATCGACACTTCGCCACTCCTGGGAATTGCGGCCTTGCGGCTCGGATTCCGGGGTGGCACGGCGGTTGCTGTGTCTCCCCCAGAGGCTGGCCCGTTCCGCCGCGGCATCCCCGTTGCCCCGAACGGGCGCCGCATCCTCCTCGCGGAGACGGGCCGGCCACTGCCTGCCCCGGCCCTAAGCTCTCTCCCCGGCCGGGGCACCAGAGGAGCCGCCGGACCCCGCACCCGGCGGCTCCCACCTCCTCCCACCCCCTCCCCTCGGATCATCCCCATCAGACCCTAAAGGATAGGGAAACCGCCCCTATACCTATGGGTGTGTTGCGGTGCGTCAAAATGAGGGAAATATGTCATTGAGGCGCACCATTCTCCAAAAGCAAGACAAGGTCGCTGCAATACACGGGGGACTTCATGATGCCGAACCGGGACATCGCACATCATCTTCGGTTGATGCGGATCGACGACGATACCCGCCGCAACCTGTCCGCCATCCGCCCACTGGTCGCCGATCGACTGGACGTGGTGTTGGATGCCTTTTACGCCTTTGTTCGCCGCGACCCCGACATGGCGGGCCTGTTCGCGTCGGAGGCCGCCATGGCCCATGCCCGTGGCGCGCAGCGGCGGCACTGGCTCGATACCCTGTTCGCCGGGCAGTGGGACGATCACTACGCCGACACCGTGGGCGGCATCGGCAGGAACCATGTAAAGAACAATGTAAGGCCCGACCATTACATCGCCGGCTATTGCTTCTTCATGGACGCCCTGATCGACATGGTGATCGAGAGCCGCGCCCGCCGACCACGGGACGCCGCCGCGATCCTGAAGGCGGTCAACCGGGCGGTGTTCATGGACATCACCACCGTCTTGGCCGCCTATTTCGAGCTGGAGGCGGACAAGCGCCGCCAGGAACACGCGGATCACGCTCAAGCCTTTGAAAGCAGCCTCGGCCCCACGACCGAGCGGCTGGCGGCGACCGTCGCCCACCTCCTTCTCGCGGCGGAAGACCTGAGCACCACCGCCGCCAATACGTCCGGCAACGCCGAACAAGTAGCCGGCGGTGCCGACGAGGCGACCCGCAATGCCGAAACGGTGGCAGCGGCGGCGGAACAACTGTCCTCCTCCATCACCGAGATCAACCGCCAGATGGCGCAATCGACCGCCATCAGCCGCGAGGCCGTCGCGGAGGCCGAGCGGGCGGGCAGCGAGGCCGCCACCCTGTCCACCATGGCCGACCGCATCGGCGAGGTGGTAAGGCTCATCAACGATATCGCCAGCCAGACCAACCTGCTGGCGCTGAACGCCACCATAGAGGCGGCGCGTGCCGGCGAGGCCGGCAAGGGCTTCGCCGTGGTGGCCGGCGAGGTCAAGGCGCTCGCCCAGCAGACCGCCCGCGCCACCGAGGACATCGACCGGCAAGTCGAGGCCCTGCGCGCCGCAACCGGCAGCGTGGTCGAGGCCATCAGCGGCATCCGCTCCACCATCGGCCGCATCGACAGCGTTTCATCGAGCATTGCGGCGGCGGCGGAGGAGCAGGGTGCCGCCACCCGCGACATCGCCCGCAACGTCCATACCGCAGCCGCCGCCCTTGCCCAGATGCGCAACGGTATCGGCGCGGTGGGACGCGATGCCGAGGCGACGGCACGGGTGGCGGACTCACTGCGTCGCGATACCCAGGACGTCTCCAGCGAGACCGAGCACCTGAAGGAGGCCATGCGCGGCTTCGTCGACCGCGTTCGCAACAGCGCCTGATACTGGGCTGCAACAAGAGACCCTGCTCGTACAGGACCCCGACCGGTCTCAGGCTCGGCGCGGTGAAGGGAGCTTGATCCCAGGCACGCGCTCCACAGAGGCGGCACCAGACGGGCTCTCCCTTCACCCGCCTCGCGCAGCTTAAGGCCGACGCTGCTCAAGACATGCAAAGGCGCTCCCTTGATCGGGTCCGATCAAGGGAGCTTGGGATCAGATGTCGACGCAGTCGAAAACCGCCACCTTGCCCGCCGGTGTCGCGGTCACATCCTGCAACAGAGCGACGCGACTGACGCCGACGCAGTGGCGGTTGGCGGCATCGACGGCATCGGCCATGGCTGTCTCGCCGTCGTCCATGGTGAGGGTGATGCCGCCGCGACTGGCGTCCAGGGGCGGCGGGTCGGCGCAGGCGGCCAGCAGGGCAGCGGCCGCGACGGCGAGGGAAGCGGGGGGTAGGCGGCGGAACATGGGCGGCCTCGCGGTGATGAGGGTTTTCTTCATCAACACCGGCGAGGCCGTGCCGGTTTCAGCCGCCGGCACGGCCCAGATGTTCGCTCACCGCCTTGCGGAACAGGTCGATCTGCCACTCCAGTTCATCGGGCTTTAGGGCATAGCCGCCGGTGCGGGTCGGGCGCAGGATGGCGTTCGGTGCCACCCGCCCGAGCTGGGCCTGGAGATGAACGGCGCAGTGGGGTGACAGGCCGGCCTTCCAGGCGGCGGCGACAATGCCCTGCGGGCTGGATGACAGGATGGCGGCGCTCACCACCTCCGGCGGCACCTGTCCGAGCAGCGCCAGGGCGGCGGTGACGAACTCCTCATCGGCGGCGAACAGGGCGTCCTCCACCACCTTCTCGGTCAGCAGCCCGCGTGAGACCATGAAGCCGGCCCGCTCCAGGGCCTGCCGGCTCGGCCGGTGCCAATCGGTGGCGGTGATCTTCACCTCCGGTCGGGCGGGGGGCGGAGGGGCGGCGGCGTTGCCCTGATCCGTCGTTTGCGGCTCGCCCAGGCGGCGGTGGACCACCCGCGCCACCTCGCGGGCGGCATCGGGCGGCAGGTCCTCGCGCTGTTGCAGGACCAGGATCAGGTTGTCGGCGACGAAACGTGCCAGCCGCACGGCGGCATCGCCGCCGAGGGTGGGACGGCGGACCAGCGGCTCGTGCCAGATCGGATGACGAGGGGCGGCGTCGATCAGGCGGTCGAGGGTTTCCTCGCGGATTTGGGCGCTGTCGTTGCAGAGCAGGGCGGCGATGGCATCGCCGTCATCGGTGCCGGCGATGGCCTCGGCCACCGTCGGCGTCACCAGCCGACGGCGGGAGATGGCGCTCAGCTTGGCGCTGACCGGACTGGAGGCGATGATTTCCAGCAGGTCTTCGTCGGTCAGCACCGGTGAATATTCCAGCACCGGCGCCGCCACCGCCACTTCGACGTCCCGCGCCAACTGGCGGATGACCGCCGGCGGGGCGTCGGCCACGTCTTTCAATGCCTCCGAGAGGATCCTGCGGACGCGGGGGATCTGGTCGCGGGCGAGGCTTTCGAGCACCTCCAGGATGGCGGCCTGGACCCGCCCCTGTTCGTGCTCCGACAGCTCCGGCGCCAAGCGGGTGATCTTGGCCGCCAGATCGCAGCGCACGTCCTCGTCGTCGTCATTGAGCAGCAGCAGGTGGGCCAGCGGTGGCGTCGCGGCGTTGGCGATGATGGCGCGGCGCACGCGCGGGTCGGGATCCTCCGCCAGATAGTAGAGGATTTCCGGTACGATGTCGGTGCGTTCGGCCAGTTCCCGGCGCACGTCGGGATCCTGGTGGCGGGCCAACTCGCGGGCCTGTTCGTAGGACAGCGGGTCGGCGTCGGCCTGGCCGAGCAGGCGGCGGATCAGCGAGTTCATGATGGGGTGCCCTCCTGCTCACGCATCGATCCTTGGGAACCCGGTTGCGGGGCCGGAGCGGCGAGGCGGTAGGCATTCTTGCCGGTATGCTTGGCGGAATACATGGCCTCGTCGGCGCGGGCGAGCATGTCGGTCAGGCTTTCCGGCCGGGCGGGATCGTAGACGGCGACACCGAGCGACAGGCTGAGGGGGCGGTCGTCGCGCCCCGACCACTGACGTAGCGGCTGCGCCGCCTCGATCAGGCGCTGGGCCTTGGTCTCGGCGACGGCGGCGTCGGCGCCTTCCAGCCACAAGGCGAATTCGTCGCCGCCGAGCCGTGCCACCAGATCGGTCGGCCGGGTGTTGCCGAGCAACAGATCGCGGAGGTGCTGCAACACCTTGTCGCCGGCCTGGTGGCCGCGCAGGTCGTTGACCAGCTTGAAGTTGTCGAGGTCGAGGTAGACCAGCGCCGCCGGGCTGCGGTCGCGTTCCAGCCGCCGGAAGCGGCGGTCCAGCTCCTCGAAGAAGGCCCGTCGGTTGAACAGGCCGGTCAGGGAATCGGTGCGCGACATGCGCAGGATGTGCTCGTGGTTGGATATCTGTTCCATGGCGATGCCGAGCTGGCTGCCGATATCGGCGATCAGCAGGCGGTCGTCCTCGTTCCAGCCGCCGCGTTCGGCCTGACGCCACAGCACCACGGCGCCGTTCAGTTCCTGGCGGTAGAAGGTGGGCACCGCCATCACCAGCCAGTCGCCGATCTCCAGTTCCAGCCGGCCCATGCGATGGCGCAGGCGGTCGAGCACCGGCCCGGCGGCGACATAGCCGAGATCGCCCCAGCGGGCACCGGGCACGAAGGTGACGGCGCCGTCGGCGGGCGGCGGTTCGCCCTCCGGCTGCTCCTGCACGCGGAATACCTGACAGACCGTGGCGCCCATGCCCCGCCCGAGCGTTTCCGCCGCCACCGCCAGCATGTTGGCGGGGTCCACCTCGTCGCGGATGGCGCGCACCACGTAGGTGAGGATGCGCTCGCGATTGCGGGCGCGGGCGAGGGCGGCGTCGCGCTCGCGTTCGCGGGTGACATCGCGGCCGACGCCACGGGCGCCGACCCAGGTGCCGTCGGTGGCGAACAGCGGCGTTGCCGACATGCGCACGCAGGCGACCGCGCCCGAGGCGGTGCGCAGCCAGACATCGGCTTCCTCCACCGGATCGCGGGTGAGGAAGGGAACCTCGCCGGGGCCGAAGTAATCCGCCACCAGCGCGTCGGGCGCCCGGCCGACCAGATATTGCGCCGAATGGCCGAGCGCGCCGCGCGGGCTGATGAAGACGAAGGTGCCCTGCGGCCCGGTCTCCCACGCGAAGTCGGTGGAGATTTCGACGAAATCCTTGTAGCGCTGCCGCGATTCCACCAGCGCCGCGCGCAACGTGCGCTCCAGCGTGATGTCGCGGGCGAGCAGCAACAGGCCGCCGGCCTGTGGGCCATCCAGGGGCAGCAGGGTGAGGCGGAACCAGCATGCGCCGCTCTCGCCGGGGAAGCTGAGGATTTCCTCCACCGCCTCCCCGTCCTGGCGGGCCCGGGCGGCCAGGATGCGGACGCTGCCAGGCAGCGCCGCCGGCAGGCCATCGGCGTGGGGCGGGGAGGCGAGGGGTGAGGCCGGGGCGGCGGCGCCGGCCTCACGCTCCAGCGCCGCCATCAGACCGTCGGACCGAGGGCCGATGCCGACCGGACGGTCGTAGGGATCGATCAGCAGCATGCCGCCAGGATAGGTCTCCAGGGACTTGCGGGTCAGCACAAGAAGGGCGGCGTCACCGCCGCCGCCGTGCGCGTCTTCGTCATCCAGCACGCCAAGCCGTGCGGCTGCCGTCCGTGACGGTTTCTCGACCACCTGTTTCCCCCAGCTTTCCCCGTGACCCTTCCGGGGCAAATCCTATCCCCTTCGGCTTGTAATGCCAACTGCGGCCCTGCTCCGGGGTGCCCGTCGGATGGGATCGGGCGGGGCGCCGGCGCACGGTTGACTTGGGCCGGGGCCGGGGTATGTTCACGAACCATTTCCCTGCACGACCAAGGACCGGAGCCGGCCGCATGAGCCTCGACAGCCTGAAGACCGCCATCGAATCCGCCTGGGACGCCCGCGACGGCATCACCGCCGCCACCGGCGGCGAAACCCGCGAGGCTGTTGATACCGCGCTCGCCCTGCTCGACAAGGGCGAGCTGCGGGTGGCCGAAAAGGGCGCCGAGGGCTGGGTCGTCAACCAGTGGGCCAAGAAGGCGGTGCTGCTGTCCTTCCGCCTCAATGACATGAGCGTCATCGACGGCGGTCCCGGCGGTGCCACCTGGTGGGACAAGGTGCCGAGCAAGTTCGCCGGCTGGGGCGAGACCGAATTCCGTCAGGCCGGCTTCCGCGCCGTGCCGGGCGCGGTGGTGCGCCGCTCCGCCTATATCGCGCCGGGCGTGGTGCTGATGCCGTCCTTCGTCAACCTGGGCGCCCACGTCGGCAGCGGCACCATGGTCGATACCTGGGCGACCGTCGGATCCTGCGCCCAGATCGGCAAGAACGTTCACCTGTCCGGCGGCGCCGGCATCGGCGGCGTGCTGGAGCCGTTGCAGGCCGGCCCCGTCATCATCGAGGACAACTGCTTCATCGGCGCCCGCTCCGAAGTGGTCGAGGGCGTGGTGGTCGAGGAAGGCGCCGTGCTGTCCATGGGCGTGTTCATCGGCGCCTCCACCAAGATCGTCGACCGCGAGACCGGCGAGACCTTCATGGGCCGGGTGCCGGCCTATTCCGTCGTCGTGCCGGGCTCGCTGCCGGGCAAGCCGCTGCCCGACGGCAGCATGGGGCCGAGCCTGTCGTGCGCCGTCATCATCAAGCGGGTGGACGAGCGCACCCGCTCCAAGGTCAGCATCAACGACCTGCTGCGTGACTGAGAAAGGCCAGGAGAGCCCGTGACTACCGCCGCCACCGATGCCGCTGCCCCGTCGCCGGCCGCTCTGACCGATCCGCTGCCGCTCGCCCGCGCCCTGCTGCGCCGGGCAAGCGTCACGCCGCGCGATGACGGCGCGCTCGACGTGCTGCAACGGGCCCTGGAGGCTCTCGGCTTCCGCTGCACCCGGCTGCCGTTCGGCGAGGGCGAGGGGCGGATCGACAACCTCTATGCCCGGTGGGGCGAAACCGGTCCCAACTTCTGCTTCGCCGGCCACACCGACGTGGTGCCGGTGGGCGAGGGCTGGACGGTCGATCCCTTCGCGGCGGAGGTCATCGACGGCCGCCTGTTCGGCCGCGGCGCCGCCGACATGAAGGGCGCCATCGCCGCTTTCGTGGCCGCCGTCGCCCGTCTGCTGGCGGAGCGCGATCCGCGCTGCTCCCTCAGCCTGCTCATCACCGGCGATGAAGAGGGCGACGCCGTCAACGGCACCGTGAAGGTGCTGGAGTGGCTGGCCGAGCGGGGCGAGACCATCGACCACTGCCTGGTGGGCGAGCCAACCAACCCGGCGCGTCTCGGCGACATGATGAAGATCGGCCGGCGCGGCAGTCTCACCGGCCGGGTGAAGGTCTACGGCACCCAGGGCCATGTCGCCTACCCGCATCTGGCCGACAATCCCATCCCCCGTCTGATGCGCATGCTGGGCGCCCTGATCGAGCGTCCGCTGGACGCCGGCACGGAGCACTTCCAGCCCTCCAATCTGGAAATCGTGACCATCGACGTCGGCAATCCCGCCTCCAACGTCATCCCTGGTGCCGCGCAGGCGCGGTTCAACATCCGTTTCAACGACCTGCACACCGGCGAGCGGCTGACGTCCTGGGTCCGCGAACGGCTGGAGGTGGCCGCTGAGGGCGGGCTGTTCGACCTCGACGTGTCCATCTCCGGCGATGCCTTCCTGACCCCGCCGGGGGTTCTGTCGGCGCTGGTGGCCGACGCCTGCGAGGCGGTCACCGGCCGCCGGCCGGAGGAGAGCACGTCCGGCGGCACCTCCGATGCCCGTTTCATCAAGAACGCCTGTCCGGTGGTGGAATTCGGTCTGGTCGGGCGCACCATGCACAAGACTGACGAACACATCGAACTGGCCGACCTGGAGGCCCTGACGGCGATCTACCACCGCATCCTCGCCGCTTACCCGCTGGCGGCGGCGGGCTGACGCCATGCGCGCTCCCTCCATACGCGAGACGGCGGCGAGCCTTGACGGGCTCCATCGCATCCTCCGCATGGACCCGAGCGGTCTCGACCGCTTCAATGCCACGGTGGAGGGGTTCTGGACCTCCTTCTACGTCGCCATCGTGACGCTGCCGTTCTACCTGCTCCAGGCTGGCGTCTACTACCTGAATGCCGAGGTGGAGGCGTCGGCGCCGCGATTCCTGTCGCTGGAACTGATGACCTTTGTTCTTGGCTGGCTGGTCTTTCCGGTGGTGATGCTGACGGTGACCCAGGTGCTGGACCGGCAGCAGCATTATTTTCGCTACATGGTGGCTTACAACTGGTTCCAACTGGTGGTGGCGGCGCTGCTGCTGCCGCTGTCGCTGCTGCAACTGACCGGCATGGCGCCCGACGGGCTGATCGCCCTGTTGTTCCTGATGGCGACCAGCGCCTTTCTGCTCTACGGCTGGTTCATCGCCCATCGCGGGCTGGATCTGGGTGGGGCGACGGCGGCCGGGATCGTCATCCTCGATCTGGTGCTCAGCCTGTTGGTCAACGGTGCCACCGATCTGCTGCTGAAGGGTGCCTAGCATACCATCGGAAGTGGTGCCCCTAGACTTTTTCCGTAGTGGAGCGCTTGCGTCCGGTACATCTTCCCCCCACAATTCGGCTGTGAAGCAGGAAGCCGGGGTCACCGATCACCATCCAAAAGAATGATGGGGCGGCGGCGCCGTGCGCAGGGAGGATGTTCATGGACGATGGGATGCGTCGCCAGCCCGGCCTCAGCGCCGGTGGCGATACGAATGATACTGCCGCCGCCGCTGGTATCGTGCGCGGCATCGGGCCCCTGTGGGAAAGCCTTGCCGCTGTCGCCCTGGATATCGGCGCGGTGAACGACCGCTTGAGCGGCAGTGTTGGGCAGTTCGATCACCTGCGCGGCGCGGCGGAGGAAATGGCGGCGGCCAATCACGACATCGATCGTGCCGCCGGCACCGCCAATGGCGCCGCCGAACAGGTTTTGGCCGAGGCGCGGGAAAGCCGCGCCGCCCTCGACCGCGCCACCGGCGACATCCAGGACTTGGTCCGCACCGTCGGCCGCATCGAGCAGCAGCTTGCCGGTCTGTCGGAGGCGTTGCGGCAGGTTTCGGCCGTCAGCCAGGAGATCGAGGCCATCGCCAAGCAGACCCGTCTGCTGGCGCTCAACGCCACCATCGAGGCAGCGCGGGCCGGCGAGGCCGGCAAGGGGTTCGGCGTGGTGGCCGGCGAGGTCAAGGCCTTGGCCCAGCAGACCAGCAATGCCACCGCCCATATCGAGGACACGGTCGCCGATCTGGAGAAGTTGATCGGCGATCTGGTCCGCGAAAGCGCCGGCAGCCGCGAGCACGCTTCCGCCGTCGAAGCCTCCACCGCCACCCTGTCGCATGTGGTCGAGTCCCTGCAAAACGGGTTGGAAACCGTGGGCGGGCAGATCGGCGCCATCGCCACCGCCGCCGCCGGCAACCTCGACCGCTGTTCCATGGTGGTCGACAGCGTCAGCCTGCTGACCAAGGACGTGGAGGAGGAGAGCAGCCACCTCCACCACGCCAACCACCAGGTCAGCGACCTGATGACCCAGACCCAGACGCTGATCGCCAGCGCCATCGCCAATGGCTTCGAGATGGCGGACAGCATTTACGTGCGCCGGGCCCAGGAGGCGGCGGAAGCCATCGGACGCCTGTTCGAGGAGCAAGTGGGGGCTGGGCGGGTCACCCTGTCCGACCTGTTCGACGAGGCCTACAAGCCGGTGCCCGGCACCGATCCGCAGCAGCACACCACCCGTTTCAGCGATCTGACCGACCGCCTTCTGCCGGGCCTCCAGGAGCCGTTGCTGGCGTCGGACGGCAACATCCTGTTCTGCGCGGCGGTGGACCGCAACGGCTACCTGCCGACCCACAACAGGAAGTACAGCCAGCCGCAGGGCAAGGATCCGCTGTGGAACGCCGCCAACTGCCGTCAGCGGCGCATCTTCAACGATCCGGTCGGGCTGGCGGCCGGCCGCAACACCAAGCCGTTCCTGCTCAACAGCTACAAGCGCGACATGGGCGGCGGCAAGATGGTGATGATGAAGGACGTCAGCGCCCCCATCACCGTGCAGGGCCGCCACTGGGGCGGTTTCCGCCTCGGCTACACCCTGGGGCGACGATAAGTCGAGACGCGAACGGCGGCGCCCGTGGGCGCCGCCGTTCCAGACTGCTGACGAACCCCGTCATTTTGGCGGGGTTCGTTGTTTTCATGATGCCGGGTGAAGGTTGGCGCCCGGGAACGCCCCGTGGGTCGCCCTGTGACCCAGGATCGTCGG
>JAEWWF010000067.1 GCA_023396465.1 Pseudomonadota bacterium | reverse complement strand
CCGGCTATTACGAGGCGGAACTGCGCGGCTCGCCGGTGCGCCAGGGGCCCTATCAGGTGCCTGTCCACGGCGTGCCGTCCGATCTGGTGTCGGTCAACCTGCGCGCCTTCGACGACAGCCTGCCGGCGCAAACCCTGGTCGGGCGCGTCGACGGCGGCAAGCTGGTGCGCTATCACGACCGCGCCGCCCTGGAAACCGGCGCCACCGGCGCCGCCGCGCCGGTGGTGATGTGGACCGACGACGCCGTCGATCTGCACGTTCTGCACATCCAGGGCAGCGGCCGCGTGGTGCTGCCCGACGGCACCACCACCCGCCTGTCCTACGCCGGCAACAACGGCTGGAAGTTCGTCGGCCTCGGCCGCATCCTGCTTGATGCCGGGGTGCTGCCGCCGGGGCAGGGCAGCATGCAGCACATCCGCGCCTGGCTGAAGGCCAACCCGCAGGTGGCCGCCGACTACATGCGCCAGAACCCGCGCTACATCTTCTTCCGCCGCAACGACGGCGCCGGTCCCATCGGCGCCCAGGGCGTGCCGCTGACGCCGCTGCGCTCCATGGCCGTCGACACCCGCTTCATGCCCATGGGGGCGCCGCTGTGGCTGGATGCGGTCGATCCCGACGGCCGCCCCTTGCAGCGCCTGATGGTGGCCCAGGATGTCGGATCGGCCATCAAGGGGCAGGTGCGGGGCGATTTCTTCTGGGGCACCGGCGAGGGCGCGCTGGCCCATGCCGGCCGCATGAAGAGCACCGGCCGCTACTTCGTTCTGCTGCCGGTGGCGGCGCGGTCCTGAGTTTTCTTGTCAGGCGGCGCGCGAGACCGCATCCTTGGGCGACTCGCCGGCCGTCCTGCCGCGACGTTCCCGACCACAAGGTATCGCAGCCGCATGTCCGACCTCGCCGCCGTCCGCCGCCCCGACAGCCCGCATGTCGGCCTGTTCGTCACCTGTCTGGTCGACGTCTACCGCCCGACCGTCGGCTTCGCCACCCTGTCGCTGCTGGAAAAGGCCGGTTGCCGCGTCACCGTGCCCGACTGTCAGACCTGCTGTGGTCAGCCGTCGTGGAACACCGGCGACCGCGAGGCGACCAAACGGGTGGCGCGGCCGCTGATCGACGCCTTCATCGGCTTCGATTACGTGGTGCTGCCGTCGGGCAGCTGCGCCGGCATGGTCCGCTACTATCCCGACGTCTTCCAGGGCGACCCGGTCTATGGCCCGAAGGCGGAGCAACTGGCGGCCAAGACCTTTGAAATCACCAGCTTCCTGACCGATATCATGGGCTGGGACGACGTGCGCGCCACCTACCGCGACAGCGCCACCTACCACGACAGCTGTTCGGGCCTGCGCCAGCTCGGCATCAAGGCGCAGCCGCGGGCGCTGCTGGCCAAGGTGGAGGGGCTGGAGCTGGTGGAGATGCAGCGGCCGGAGGAATGCTGCGGCTTCGGCGGCACCTTCTGCGTCAAGTACGGCGAAATCTCCGACCGCATGGTCACCGACAAGGTGACCGATGTGGACACCACCGGCGCTGGCACGCTGATCGCCGGCGAGGTGGGATGCCTGCTCAACATGGCGGGCAAGGCCAAGCGCCTGGGGCATCGCGTCAAGGCGCGGCATGTGACGGAAGTGCTGGCCGGCATGGCGGACACCCCCGCCATCGGCGACGACCGCTGACGGAGAAAGCCGCCATGAACGCCACGTCGGTCCGCTTCAAGCAGAACGCCCGCGACGCCATCGCCGACGAGAAGCTGAAAAAGGCGCTGTCGACCATGAAGGTCGGCTTCCGCGAGAAGCGCGCCGCCGCCATCGCCAAGCTGCCGGAGTTCGAGGCCCTGCGCGATGCCGGCCGCGACCTCAAGAACCACGTGCTGGAAAACCTCGACCACTACCTGATGCGGTTCGAGGAGCGGGTGGTCGAACAGGGCGGCCACGTCCACTGGTGCCGCGACGCCGAGGAGGCGCGCCAGACCATCCTGCGCATCTGCCGCGACAAGGGCGCGAAGACGGTCACCAAGGGCAAGTCGATGATCGCCGAGGAGATCGCCCTCAACCACTTCCTGGAAGAGAAGGGCATCGTTCCGGTCGAGACCGACCTTGGCGAATACATCATCCAGCTGCGCCACGAACCGCCGAGCCACATCATCGCCCCGGCCATCCACGTGTCCAAGGAAATGGTGGCCGATGCCTTCCGCGAGACCCACACCCAGTACGCCGCCGACCGCCCCCTGAGCGAGCCGCGCCAGTTGCTGGACGAGGCCCGCGACGTGCTGCGCGGCCAGTTCATCCAGGCCGACGTCGGCATCACCGGCGCCAACATGCTGATCGCCGAGACCGGCTCGACGGTCATCGTCACCAACGAGGGCAACGGCGACCTCACCCAGCTGCTGCCGCGCACCCACATCGTGCTCGCCAGCATCGAGAAGATCGTGCCGACGCTGGATGACGCCTGCACGGTGCTGCGCCTGCTCGCCCGCTCCGCCACCGGGCAGGAGATGAGCAGCTACACCACCTTCTCCACCGGCCCGCGCCGGCCGGAGGACCGCGACGGGCCGGAGGAATTCCACGTCGTGCTGCTGGACAACGGCCGCTCCGGCATGCTCGGCACCGAGTTCCAGGACATGCTGCGGTGCATCCGCTGCGCCGCCTGCATGAACCATTGCCCGGTTTACGGCGCTGTCGGCGGCCATGCCTATGGCTGGGTCTATCCCGGCCCCATGGGCAGCGTGCTGACGCCGGCCCTCATCGGCATCGAGAACGCCGCGCCGCTGCCGCACGCCTCCACCCTGTGCGGGCGGTGCGAGCAGGTGTGCCCCATGCGCATCCCGCTGCCGAAGATGCTGCGCCACTGGCGCGAGAAGGAGTTCGAGCGCAATCTGGCGCCGCCGCGCGTGCGGCAGGCCATGAGCGCCTATGCCTGGCTCGCCACCCACCCGCGCCTGTGGCGCTGGTACACGGCGGCGGTGGCACGGGTATTGGCGCTGTGGGGCGGCAAGCGCGGCCGCATCGCCGCGCTACCGCTGGCGCGGGAATGGACCGCGGTGCGCGACATGCCGGCGCCGGAAGGCGAGACCTTCATGCGGCGCTACCGGCGGCAGCAGAAAGGAGCCCGCTGAGGCATGGCCTTTGACGTCCCCCGCCCCAAGCCCAACAAACGCGACGTGGTGCTGCACGAGCGGCTGCAAGAAGCCTATGACGAGGGGCGGCTGATCGTTCACACCGATTACATGCGCCTGAACCGCACCGATAGCCCGGTGTTCAGCCCGTGGATCAACGTGGTGCCGCTGCTGACCATGCTGCTGCTGGCGCTGGTGCTGCTGTTCCTGGCCGGCTTGCTGGTGGGGACGGTGGCGTTGGTGTTCGCGGTGCTCATCTATGTGCTGATCGTGCGGCCGTGGACCGCCCAGACCGTCCACAAGCGGGCGGTGGCGGTGATGATGAGTGATGCCGGATCGTGGATGCGCATGTGGGCCTTCGGCGGCATCGTGTTGCAATTGGCCGCCAATCCGCGTATCGGCTGTGCCGCGCCGGATGGCGATTGGCGCGCCTTCACGTCGCGGTACTTCGCCGAAAAGCCGTCCAACGATCACGGCCTGTCCATCGCCTGACGCCGACCGAGAGGCTGACCCCATGCAGAGCGACACCCGCACCCACATCCTGTCGCGCATCCGCCGCTCCCTCGGTCGTGGCGAGCTGCCGGAGGACACCCGCGCCGCCCTCGACGCCGGGCTGGCGGCGCCGCGCCCCGGCGTGGTGCCGGCCCGTGCCGCCGGTGGCCGGCAGGAACTGGTGGAGCGCTTTGTCACCATGGCGACCGCCGCCGCCGCCAGCCTTGAGCGCGTCCCCGACGCGGCCGGATTGGCGTCGGCGGTGGCCCAATGGCTGGCCGCCCACAATCTGGCGCCGGAGGTGGTGGCCGCTCCCGATGCCGCCCTCGACGGACTGGAGGGGCACGGCACCCTGACGGTGAAGCGCGGCGTCGCCCATCCGGCCGATCAGGTCAGCGTCACCCCCTGCTTCGCCGGGGTGGCGGAAACCGGCACCCTGGTGCTGGTGTCGGGCAGCGAGACGCCGACCAGCCTCAACTTCCTGCCGGACAACCATATCGTGGTGATCCGCGCCAGCCAGGTGGTGGGCGGCTATGAAGAGATGTGGGCCAAGCTGCGGGCGGCCGGCACCGTGCCGCGCACCGTCAACATGATCACCGGCCCGTCGCGCACCGGCGACATTGAGCAGACCATCCAGCTGGGCGCCCACGGGCCGCGCCGGCTGCACATCGTGCTGATCGA
>JAEWWF010000006.1 GCA_023396465.1 Pseudomonadota bacterium | reverse complement strand
AGGATGTCGAGCGCCCGCCGCAGTTCCTGCCGCCAGTCCTCCGGCGCCTGTCCGGGGCGGGCGTAAATAAGGTCGATGGAGGTGCGCGGGAACAGCGCCTGCGCCGTCGCCAGCGCCGCCAGCGCCTCCGCCCAGTCGTGGCGGCGGCCGAGGAAGCCGAGCGCTGCATCGTCCAGCGCCTGCACGCCCAGGCTCACCCGGTTGACACCGGCCTGGGCGAAGCCCTCGAACTTCGCCCGGTCGACGGCGCTGGGGTTGGCCTCCAACGTCACCTCCAGGTCGGGGGCGAGGCTCCAGTGGCGGCCGGCGGCCTCCAGCACGGCGGCCACCGTCTCCGGTTCCATCAGCGACGGCGTGCCGCCGCCGAAGAACACGCTGGTCAAGCGCCGCCCGCCGCTGTCGGCGGCATAATGCGCCAGTTCGGTCAGCAGCGCCCGCCGCCACCGCCCATGATCCACCGCCGCCGCCACATGGCTGTTGAAGTCGCAGTAGGGGCACTTGGACAGGCAGAACGGCCAATGGACATACAGCCCGAAGCCTTCGTCTTTCATCGTATCACTTTGCTTTCGTGGTGCTGGAGTAGCCACCAAGACACCAAGGCATCGTCCCGGTCACTAGAAAAACTATCGGCGGGAGCGCGAGGGAGGGCCTCCCCTCCCTCGCATCCTTCTTGGTGTCCTTGGTGTCTTGGTGGCTAAAAAACGCCGTCAGTCATCGTCCGCCAGCGCCGCCACCTTGACCTGGCTGGTCTGGCGCGGGAACAGGCGCATCATCCACAGCAGCAGCAGCAGACCCGGCACCGCCGCCCCGGTGGAGATGAGGAAGTAGGTCACCCAGTCCACCCGGTCCGCCACCCAGCCGCCGCCGCTGGCGAAGAAGGTGCGGGCGAAGGCCATGAAGCTGGAGACCAGGGCGTATTGCGTCGCCGTGTAGGCCAGATTGCACAAGGACGACAGATAGGCCACGAAGGCCGCCGTGCCCATGCCGCCGGTGAGATTTTCCACCGAAATGGTCACCACCAGGAACCCGACATCGGCCCCCACCATGGCCTGGGCGACGAACACCAGATTGGACGCCGCTTGCAGCACGCCGCACACCAGCAGCGACCGCATGATGCCAAGCCGCGCCACCAGCACGCCGCCGGCCAGCCCGCCGACGATGGTCATGACGACGCCCCACGACTTGGACACCACGCCGATCTCGGTCTTGGTGAAGCCGATGTCGATGTAGAACGGGTTGGCCATCACCCCCAGCAGCGCGTCACCGTACTTGTAAAGGGCGATGAACAGCAGGATCACCAGCCAGTGCGGCCGGGAGAAGAAATCCTTCAGCGGCAGCACCACGGCGCCATACAGCCAGCCAAGGCCCCGGCTGAGGCGCGGCCCCAGGTGGGCATGACCGTCGATCCAGGCCCGCGCCCGCGCCTCCTCCACCGCCGAGCGTTCCAGGTGCGGCCGGGCCGGCTCGCGGTTGAGCAGCACCGTCAGCATGCCGACGCCCATCAGCGCCGCCATGGCGGCATAGGCCCAGAACCAGCCGGCGGCATCGGCGATCACCAGCGCCCCGCCGCCCGAGGCCAGCATGGCCAGCCGATAGCCGAGCACGATGTTGCCCGCCCCGGCGCCCAACTTCTCTTCCTCCAGGATTTCCACCCGGTAAGCGTCGATGACGATGTCCTGGGTGGCCGAGGCGAAGGCCAGCAGCACCGCCCAGCCGGCCGTCACCCACACGTTGGCGGCGGGGTCGGAGGCGCCAAGGCCAAGCATGGCGCCGGCCACCAGCATCTGGCTGGCCAGCATCCAGCCGCGCCGCTGGCCGAACAGGTGGGTGAAGGGCGGCAGCGGCAGGCGGTCCACCAGCGGCGACCACAGCCACTTGAAGGCATAGGCAGTCGACGCCCAAGAGAACAGGCCGATCACCGTCAGCGACAGCCCGGCCTCGGTCAGCCACGCCGACAGGGTGCCGTAGACCAGCAGCAGCGGCAGCCCGGAACTGAAGCCCAGGAACAGGATGGACAGCACCCGCCGGTCGGCGTAGACGGTGAGCGAGCGGCTCCAGGAGGTCAAGGGATCACGCGCCTCATGCGAGTTGGGGCGCCCCGGCGCCCTGACGGATCAGGCGCCCCGGCGCCCTAACAGATCAGGCGCCCCGGCGCCGGTGCGAAGTCGGCCGCCGACAGGCTAGCGGGTTTTGCCGCCGGTTCAAGGATTCGCGAGGGGACTGATCCGGCCTGGCGCCCTCGGCCCCGGTCGCGCGTTACCTCTCCAGACCCTATCCATTCATCCCCGGAGGCCCGCCATGATCGCGTTCCGCCACGATCCGTCCGTCATCCCCGCCGACCCCAACGACAAGATCGCTTACCCCGAGGAGTATTTGCGCGAGGTTCTCGGCGATGTGTTCAAGGTGGCCGTGCTCGGCTACCACCCGGATTACGAGAGCGCCGCCTATGTGGAGCGGTTGAAGGCGCGCGGCTTCCACATCATCCCGGTGAACCCGACGCTGACCGGCGAGACCCACGTCAGCGAGGTGGTGCCGCCGAGCATCTTCGAGATCCCGACCAAGATCGACATGATCCAGGTGTTCGGCGGCCCGGAAGACGCCCTATTCGCCGCCCAGGGCATCGCGGAGCACAAGGACAAGATCGGCGTGAAGGTCCTGTGGCTGGAACCCGGCACCTGGAACCCCGCCGCCGCCCGCCTGGCGGAAAGCGTGGGCGTGCGGGTGGTCATGGGGCTGGATGCGGCGGAGGTTTCGGAGGGGTTGGGGTGAGGGGTTATGAATCCACTACGGCAGGTTCGGCACCAGACGTAGGCTGCTCAACCGCAAGACATAGCTGCATCGGAGCTTCTTCTTCCGGCTCATCGGGGTAAAGCTCAGCAAGAGCCTCTCTCATGAAGGGAGCGTCGAGAAGCCTTCGGTGCAAATTCAGCATCCTCTTTTCGCCTTGCCCCACAAAGGTGCTGTAAAGCATTGGCCTGATAAAAACTCTGTCACCCTCCTTCCTTTCCGAAACTTCTGTCGATTCTATTTGGCTACCGAGAACATACCCGTAAACAAAGGTCATGTCGGAGACGTAGCCAAGAGATTTTAGCTCCTTGACGTACTTCCACACCTGCCCTTTTTCGTCCGACCCAATCCGGATCCCTGGCCTTTTCAGCTCAACGATCACCAAGACTTCGGTACCACTTTCATTAGCGTCCGCGTCGAAGGACGGCCGAGCGTAAAAGCCTATGCTGCTATTAGGTGTGATTACGAAATCTGGTCTATTCTGCGACCCCCGCTGAGCCCCATCAAAGAGCCTTTTGATTACCGTGTTCATCCCCTGATTGGATGTGAATTCGATACTTTCATACTGAGGGCCGAGCACCCAAAGCGCTTGACCAAACAGCGGCTGAAGCTCTTGAACCTCATCTGTCTCGACGCGCTCGGTCTTCGCCCGTATCTCCTCTATAAGCTTGAGTCTCCTCTCAATTTCATCAAGAGCCATCTTCGCAGTATTGATACTCCATCGACTAAGAATATCGTTACATTGGTCCAGCTCACCTGGCTGCAACTGATGCAGCCTCTCAAGCAAGCTGTACTGCGATTCCGCAAGCTCAAGATTAGCGAGAAGCCCCATAACCTGATCAATTTGAGCAGCAGTAAGCCCAGGGCATTGGTCTACTATTTCGTCAAGGAACTTATTCCAGCGCTCTCTACTAAGTCCGGGCAACTCGCGCACCACCTGTCGATGCGTCTGCCGCACGGCCTCTTTCGCTTTGTCCCTTTTCTCTCGCGTTATTCCGTGAATTACACTCTTGACGGCAAGCTGCACTGCCTCTTGAGTCTGCAGCCAAGTTGGATCGTCGGCGCGAAAATCTGACCAATCCGCCAGCACGGCTGACGCCAAGAAGTCGGCCTGCACGATAAACGTGTACCGCTTAGCTTCCTCAGTACGGCCGTCAAGAACTTTCTCGTGATCAGATATTCGCCAGCCACACTGCCCGACAAGCCGTCTATTCACCCACCAAGCTATCCCGTGCTGCTTCGTCGTCTTATCCGCCCTCTGGCTATCGATAACCTTGATACGCGCCACAAAACCGTCTTGAATATTGACATCTATCTCCTTAACGCAGTCCAGGGGAACATCGTCGAACGTAACTACGATGCCGTCCACACTTACCATGAAGTCGGGATTGGTGAGAAAACGGGTGCTTAAAATAGCTCGTACGTCGGCGGCGGAAAGCAAGGTTGGATTATAATCTAAGGCTAATATCTCTGTTCCATGCCCCGGCACACCTTCCCGCGTAGATAGCAAGGAGACTTCAATCGGGCTCGCAATCCCTTGGGAAACCGCAAAAATCGCCTCAACGCCCTCGCGCCAAGTACGGACTTTGTAAGGGCTAGAGAAATGAAATGCGGCGTGACGGCCTTTGCCATTCCGGCCATAGACAGGTCGAGGTAGAGCACCTTCATACTCAGGCGGCGGGTTTTCAAACGGCCCCTGATGGGTTAGGCGATCGTAATCCAGTGTTCGCCAACGAGCCACAAACTGCTCGGGCGTCATCCCCTTTCCGTTATCTTGGATCCTGAAGAAGGCGCGACCTCTTACGTCCGGCCACTGTATTTCTACCCTTGTCGCGTATGCGTCCCAGGAATTCGCCACGAGCTCAACCAATGCTGTCGTCGGATCCGCCATGATGGATCCTGCGTAGCGCCCTAGGCTCTGTTGACAAAGGCCGGTAGCCAGAGCTTGGCGGCGGCCAGATGCAGGAACCCGAGAAAGGATTTGGCAGTTTTGTCGTAGCGGGTGGCGATGCGGCGGAACTGCTTGAGGCGGTTG
>JAEWWF010000318.1 GCA_023396465.1 Pseudomonadota bacterium | reverse complement strand
CGGCGCCACGGCGGCGCGGTCCTCGCCATCCAGCTCCACCCCGGCGGCCAGGCCGAACCAGCGCGCCCACGGCGGCGTCAGTTCGGCCAGCAGGCTGGCGGCCAGCTGGTCGACGGCGTCGGCGGCGGTGCCGTCGAACAGGCGGTCGACCCGTCGCGCCCCTTCGGCACCGCCGGCGCCATCGCGGGCGGGCAGGGTGAATTCATAGCACTCCCGCCAGTGGCCTTCCCACGCCGAGCGGCGGGAGCGGGCGGCGCGGTAGCGGCGCAGCAGCGGCTCGGTGTCGAGCGGCATGGGATCATTCTCCCAACAGGGTCTTGCGGGTGCCGAGGCCGGTGAGCGGCGTCAGCACCCCGCGCAGAGAGGTGCCGAGCGTGCCGGCGTGGCCGCGTTCCAGCCGCTCCAGTTGCTCGCGGCGGCGGCGGGCGGCCTCGGTCTCGGCGGTGGGACGGGACGTGGTGATGGTGCTCCCGCCGCTTCCACCGGGGGATGGCGTGGCGGGCGCCGGGGCGGTCGGACGCGGCGCCGTCGGGGGCATCGCGTTGGGCACTTGCACCGGCACCGGCACCAGATTGGGCACCGGCACCTGCACGACGATGCGCTGCGGCTCCGGCGGTGGCGGCAGGGGCGGCGGCGTCAGGGGCGCGGCCTTTCCCTGGTTCACCAGATCCTGGCGGACCATCATGGTATAGACCACGGCATCCAGCGCGCTGGGGGCGCTGACCGGCCGGGGTGCGGACGACGAGAAGCCACCCATGGGCGGGGTCTCCTGCATGGCGGGGTCGGGGAGTTGGTGGCGGTGGCCATGAAAAAGCCCCACCGGGAGCGGGTCCGGCGGGGCTTCAGGCGCACCTGTGGCGTTGACAAGGGGGACTATGACCGCATTTGCCCCGCCTTGTCAAGATTTTTTTCCTCTAAGGGATTTAATTCTCTTTCTGAAGTACCCGATACAATTGCCAGGGCGTGAACACCCCCGGCAGCCGCAGGCCGAGCAGGCGCTTCACGGCCTCGACACAGGTATAGGGTCGCCATGGCGCCAGCCGGTGCGGCGGCTCGCGCACCTCGGCGCTCACCACCGTCAGGCCGTGATGACGGAACCACGCCCGCGGTTGCCAGCCGGCCAGGTCCGGCACCACCTGGAGGGTGGTGTAGTGGGACAGCGGATCGACGATCACCCATGCGCCGTTCGCCCGCACCACCGCGAAGCAGTGGCGGAAACCGGGCCGCAGCAGGCGCAGCCACGGCAGATCGGTGTGGTCGGTGAACACCACCAGGGCCGGCGTGCCCGGCCGCGGCCGCTCGGCGGTCGGCGACGCGGCGGCAAACGCGCGGGCGACGGTCGGATCGGCCAGCACGGCGGCGGTCATGCCACGATCCCCTTGGCCCGCAGCGGTGTGCTCAGGCGGTCGATGGCGTCGTCCCACAGACGGGCGGCGATGGCCTCCTCGGCCAGACGGGGATCGGGCGGCGTCAGGCGGCGGCCGAACAGCGACAGCACCCGCAGGTGCCGGCGGTCGATGCGGCGGCGGCGCAGCAGCCCGAGGGCAGCCCGCCACAGATCATCGGGATCGCACGGGCGGGCGACGCGGCCGGCGTCGGCGACGAAACGGGCACCGTCATCGCGGGCGATCTGGCACTGCCAGAACCAGAACCACGCCTGTTCCGCCGAGTCGAACGGCTGGGTCGGGCGGTGGGCGAAGGTGCGGGGGGCGAGGGAGCGGCGGGAGATCACGGGGGCGGGCGCCATGGAACATCCTCCGGCTGACATCGGGAGCACAAGAACGAAAAGCGAACAACTGGGAGTGTTAGGATTCTGAGCCTGGAGTGTCAACGGAATTCGCGGAATTTGTTCTTAATGCGCTTTCAGTCCGCCTGTAAGACCATCTTCCCATGCTGACCCACTCGCAGATCTGGCGCGCCATTGATCGCCTGGCGCAAAGCAAGGGCCTGACCCCCTCCGGTCTGGCCCGGCGGGCGGGATTGGATTCCACCACCTTCAACCGCAGCAAGCGCACCACCCGCGAGGGCAAGCCGCGTTGGCCGTCCAGCGAGTCCCTGGCCAAGATCCTGGACGCCACCGGGGCCACCCTGGGCGAGTTCACGGCGCTGGTGGAGGACCGCGCCTTTGGCGGGCCGGCGCCGCGCACCATCCCCCTGATCGGCTTCGCCCAGGCCGGGCAGGCCGGCTACTTCGACGATGCCGGCTATCCGGCCGGCGGCGGCTGGGACGAGATCCGCTCTCCCGACGTCACCGACGCCCATGCCTATGCGCTGGAGGTGTCGGGGGACTCCATGCAGCCGGTCTACCGCGACGGCGACCGCCTGATCGTCTCGCCCGAGTCGTCGCTGCGCCGGGGCGACCGCGTGGTGGTCCGCACCCGCGACGGCGAGGTGATGGTGAAGGAGCTGCTGCGGCTGTCGGAAAAGCGCATCGAACTGCGGTCCCTCAACCCCGCCCACGGCGACCGTGGCCTGGAGCGCGAAGCGCTGGAATGGGTGGCGCGGGTGGTGTGGGTGAGCCAATAGGCAGTCGGCGATGCCTGCCGATCATTTTCCTCTCCTTGTGAATTAGGAAGACAAGCCTATATTTTGGCGAGATCCTCATCCTTTGGGAGAACCGCCATGGACGTCGCCGATCCCCTCGCGGCGCTGGATGCCGTGGAGCGCCGCTACAACGGTCCGCCGCCGCGTGCCCTGCGTCGCGCCCTGACCGCCGCCGACGAGGCCACGGCCCGCGCCACCGGGCTGGATGCCCTGGCGGCCTCGGCGCGGGCTGATCTCTGC
>JAEWWF010000355.1 GCA_023396465.1 Pseudomonadota bacterium | reverse complement strand
GGCTTGCGCGACACCATCGCCCGCGAGCTGGACGTGCTGGAAGCCCGCTGGCCGCGCGACCTGCCGACCGGGGTCATCCACGCCGACCTGTTCCCCGACAACGTGTTCTTCCTGGGCGAGCGGTGCTCCGGCCTCATCGACTTCTACTTCGCCTGCACCGACGCCTTCGCCTACGACCTCGCCATTTGCCTCAATGCCTGGTGCTTCGAGGCCGACTGGTCGTTCAACGTCACCAAGGCGCGGCTGATGCTGGCCGCCTACCGCAAGGAACGGCCGGTGTCGCAGGCGGAGTACGAGGCGCTGCCGATCCTCTGCCGTGGCGCCGCCATGCGCTTCCTGCTCACCCGCCTGTACGACTGGGTGAACACCCCGGAAGGCGCCCTGGTGAAGCGCAAGGATCCCATCGAGTACCTGCGCAAGCTGACCTTTCACCAGACGGTGCCCAGCGCCGGCGCCTATGGCTTCGACCCGGTGACGGCGGCATGAGCGACACCGACGCCAACAAGACCGATACCGGCCGGGTGGAGCTGTTCACCGACGGCGCCTGTTCCGGCAATCCCGGCCCCGGCGGCTGGGGCGCCATCCTGCGCTTCAAGGGGGTGGAGAAGGAACTGTCCGGCGCCGAGGCCGCCACCACCAACAACCGCATGGAACTGCTGGCGGTGATCGAGGGGCTCAACGCCCTCACCCGGCCGGTGGCGGTGGATGTCTATACCGACAGCCGCTACGTCATGGACGGCATCACCAAGTGGATCTTCGGCTGGAAGAAGAACGGCTGGAAGACCGCCGACAAAAAGCCGGTGAAGAACGCCGAGCTGTGGCAGAGCCTGGACGAAGCCCGGCGTCGCCACGACGTGTCGTTCCACTGGGTCAAGGGCCACGCCGGCCACCCGGAAAACGAACGCGCCGACGAACTGGCCCGCACTGCCATCAAGACCCTGCGCGAAACCGCCGGCTGAGGATGGGCGGGAAACGCATCAGGGGCGGCCCGCATTGGCGGGCCGCCCCTGATGTTGTTCCCCCCGGGCGTTGGTGTGGCGTCAGCCGCCCCGTTGCCAGGGGGCGAGGTCTTCCAGCGCCACCATCTCTTCCCAGGTCGGGCGGCGGCGGACAACGGCGTACTGGTCGCCGTTGACCAGCACTTCCGGCACCAGCGGGCGGCCGTTGTAGCTGTTGGACATGGCGGCGCCATAGGCGCCGGCGGTGCGCAGCACCAGCAGGTCGTCGGCCTCCAGCCGCGGCAGCGCGCGCTGCTTGGCGAAGATGTCGGAGCTTTCGCAGATCGGCCCCACCACGTCCACCAGTTCGCGGTCGCTGCCGGCGGCGGGCTCGGTCACGGTGGCGATGTCGTGGAAGGCATCGTACATGGCCGGGCGAACGAGGTCGTTCATGCCGGCGTCGACGATGAGGAAAGTGCGCGTCGCCCCCTCCTTGCGATAGATCACCCTGGTCAGCAGCACGCCGGCATTGGCGGTGATGAGGCGGCCCGGCTCCAGCAGGATCTTGCAGCCGAGGTCGCCCAGTTCCTGGCGGATGACCTTGGCATAATCGGCCGGCGGCATCGGCGTCGGGTCGCCCTCGCGGTCGTAAGGCACGCCGAGGCCGCCACCGATGTCCAGCCGTTCAATCGCGATGCCGTCGGCGCGCAGGATGGCGAGCAGGTCGCGCATGCGGCGGAAGGCGGCGGCGAAGGGCGCCAGGTCGGCGATCTGGCTGCCGATGTGCATGGCGATGGCCTTGACCTCGATCCCCTCCAGCCCGGCCGCCAGCCGGTACAGGGCGTGGGCCTGGGTCCAGGCGATGCCGAACTTGTTGTCAAGCTTGCCGGTGGTGATTTTCTCGTGGGTGCCGGCCTCGACGTCCGGGTTGACGCGGATGGCGATGGGCGCCTTCACGCCCTTCTCCCGCGCCACCGCGTCCAGCAGCCGCAGTTCCGGCTCGCTCTCGACGTTGATCTGGAAGATGCCCTGGTCGAGGGCATAGGCGAGGTCGTCGCGGGTCTTGCCGACGCCCGAGAACACGATGCGCGACGCCGGGATGCCGGCGTGCAGGGCGGCATACAGCTCGCCGCCCGACACCACGTCGGCGCCGGCGCCGAGATCGGCCAGCGTGCGCAGCACCGCCCGGTTGCCGTTGGCCTTGGTGGCGAAGTGAACGCTGGTGTCAAGCCCGGCTTCGGCCAGGGCGCCGGTGAAGACACCCCAGTGTCGCCGCAGGGTGGCGGTGGAATAGACGTAGACCGGCGTACCGACCGCCGCCGCGATGGTGGCGAGCGGCACGTCCTCGCAATGCAGGGTGCCGTCGCGGTAGGAGAAATGATGCATCGGGGGCCTCAGGTGGACGGATACTGGCGCGGGAAGGTCGAACCGTCGGGCGCCTGATTGGCGCCGCGCTTGCCGCAGGCGGCCAGCGGCGCCGCCAGGGCGACCACCACCGCCAGCAGCACCAGCAGCCGTCCGGCGCGGGTCAGGGCGGCGGCCATCAGACGTCCTCCCCGGCGGTGAGGGTGGGACCGTCGGCCAGGAACACGTCGCGCGCCGCATGGGCGGCGGCGCGCACGTTGTCGGGCGCCGTGCCGCCGAAGCTGGTGCGGCTGCGCACGCTGGCCTCCACCGTCAGCACCGCCTTGGCGGCCTCGGTGATGCCGGCCTCGATGGTCTGCATCTCGGCCAGGGTCAGGTCGGGCAGGTCGCAGCCCTTGTCCTCGGCCAGCTTGACCAGGCTGCCGGCGACGTGGTGGGCGCGGCGGAACGGCATGTTCAGCTCCCGCACCAGCCAGTCGGCCATGTCGGTGGCGGTGGTGAAGCCGGCCGAGGCGCTCTCGCGGCAGCGTTCGCTGTTGACGCGCAGGTCGGTGAGCATGCCGGTCATGGCGGCAAGGCCCAGTTCCAGGGTGTCGAAGGCCTCGAACACCGGCTCCTTGTCGTCCTGCATGTCCTTGGAATAGGCCAGCGGCAGGCCCTTCATGACGATCAGCAGGCTGTTGAGATCGCCGATGACGCGGCCCGCCTTGGCCCGCACCAGTTCGGCGGCGTCGGGGTTGCGCTTCTGCGGCATGATGGAGGAGCCGGTGGTATAGGCGTCCGACAGCTTGACGAAGGCGAACTGCGCCGTCGTCCAGATGACCATTTCCTCCGCCAGCCGCGACAGGTGGACGGCGCAGATGGCCGCCGACGACAGGAATTCCAGCGCGAAGTCGCGGTCCGACACCGCATCCAGCGAATTGGCGCAGGGGCGGTCGAAGCCCAGCATCTCGGCGGTGGCGTGGCGGTCGATGGGGAAGCTGGTGCCGGCCAGGGCGGCGGCGCCGAGCGGGCTTTCGTTCAGGCGGGTGCGGCAGTCGCCGAAGCGGCCACGATCGCGTCCGAACATCTCCACATAGGCCATCATGTGGTGACCGAAGGTGATCGGCTGCGCCGCCTGGAGGTGGGTGAAGCCCGGCATCACCGTTTCGGCATGGGCCTCGGCCTGGGTGATGAGGGCGCGCTGAAGCCCTTCCAACGCCCGGTCGATGAGGTCGATGGCGTCGCGCGTCCACAGCCGGAAGTCGGTCGCCACCTGATCGTTGCGCGAGCGGGCGGTGTGCAGGCGGCCAGCCGGCTCGCCGATGATCTCGGCCAGCCGGGCCTCCACGTTCATGTGGATGTCCTCAAGCTCGGTCTTGAACTCGAAGCGGCCGTCTTCGATCTCTTGCAGGACCTGGTCGAGTCCGTCGATGATGGCGCGGCCGTCCGCCTCGGTCAGGATGCCCTGGCGGACGAGCATGGCGCAGTGGGCCTTGGAGCCCATGATGTCGTGCCGGTAGAACCGCTTGTCGAAGCCGATGGAGGCGTTGATCTTCTCCATGATGGCGGACGGGCCGCTTTCGAACCGGCCGCCCCACATGGCATTGGAGGCCTGCTTGCTGTTGTCGCTCATGAACGGACTACTCGGGTTGTTCGCGGGCAAAGGGGCGCGGATCGCTGGCTGCGGTCTCGGCGCCCTGGGCGTGATTGCGATCATCACCATAACGGCTCCGTCCGCAAGGGGCCAGAACGCCGTTGCCGCCGATATCGGCGGTGTCCGGGTGCCGCATATGGTGAAGGTGGAAAACCCCGCCGCCCTGCCCGACACCCCCTTCCGCGACGGTCGCGGCGCCGCCGTCAGCCTCGCCGACTTTCGCGGCCGGGTGGTGGTGGTGAACTTCTGGGCGACGTGGTGCGCCCCCTGCGTCAAGGAAATGCCCGACCTGGACCGGCTGGCGGCGGCGGTGGCCGATGACGACCGCATCGCCGTGCTGACCATCAACGAGGACCGCAACGGCGATACCGTGGCCGCCGCCTGGCTTCGGGACCAGGGCCTGACGGCGCTGGAACCCTATGTCGACGACAAGCAGGCGCTGGCCCGCGCGCTCGGCATGCGGGGGATGCCGACCACCTACCTGATCGGCAAGGACGGCACCAAGCTGGCCTACAAGGAAGGCATCGCCGACTGGGCGGCGCCGGAGTTCATCGCGGCGCTGAAGACGCTGGCGGCGGCGGAATAGGGGTCAACCACCCAGCGGTTCAACCACCCGGCGGTTCAACCACCAAGTCACCAAGACACCAAGAGGGGTCAGCCCAGCCGGGCCACCGTCGTGGACCTACGACGACGGTGTCTTGGTGGTTCACAGGCTGCCGCGCGCCGTCGTCAGGTGTTCCCGCAGGCGGGGCATCAGTTCCACGAAGTTGCAGGGCTTGAAGCGGCTGTCGAGCTGCTGGTGCAGGATGCCGTCCCAGGCGTCCTTGCAGGCGCCGGGGCTGCCCGGCAGGGCGAACAGGTAGGTGCCGCGGGTGACGCCGGCGGTGGCACGGCTCTGGATGGTCGAGGTGCCGATCTTCTGGTAGCTCTGCCAGCGGAACAGCTCGCCGAAGCCGGGGATAGCCTTCTCGTACAGGGCCTCGAAGGCTTCCGGGGTGACGTCGCGGCCGGTGACCCCGGTGCCGCCGGTGGCGATGACGCAGTCGACGTCGTCGCGGTCGATCCAGGCGGTGACGGCGGCGCGGATTTCGTCCACGTCGTCGCGCACGATGGCCCGGTCGGCCAGGATGTGGCCGTCGGCGGTAAGGCGGTCGACAAGCACCTGACCAGAGCGGTCGTCGTCCAGCGAGCGGGTGTCGGAGACCGTCAGCACGGCGATCCGCACCGGCAGGAACGCCCGGTCCTCAGTAATCTTCGACATTCTCGGCTCCGGCCATGGTGGGGTCATCGCGATCGGCGGCAGTATAGAGCGGCCAGTCCCCGGCGACCACCGCATCCAGCGATGCCAGCGATTGACCCATGCGATGGCGGTAGATCCACAGGTTGGCCAGCACCCGTTCGATGAACACCCGCGTCTCGCGACTCGGCATGCATTCGATGAACAGCAGCGGGTCGTTCTGGTGCCGGCCGCGCGCCACCCACTTTTGCAGGTTGCCCGGACCGGCGTTATAGGCCGCCGCCAGGAAGAACAGGTTGCCGTTGATGGCCGGTTCCGACAGCAGGCGGTCGATGTAGGCTTGGCCCAGCGCCAGATTGATGGAAGGCTCATCCACCGAGCCGGCGGCGGCGCTGATACCGGTGGCATTGCGCATCAGCGCGGCGGTGCCGGGCATCAACTGCATCAGCCCACGGGCACCGGAGCCGCTGCGGGCGCCGGGGTTGAAGGCGCTCTCCTGGCGAATGAAGGCATAGACCAGCGCCCGGTCGATGGCCCAGCCGTTGATCGGGGTCCACGGCGGGATCGGGTAGTGGGCGCCGGCATGGCCGCCGTACTGCGGCGTCTCCAGGGCGCCGTTCATGCTGTCGGGATCGTCGCCGGTATCCATCAGCCCGCCCAGACGCAGGGCCAGGCTGGGCATTTCCGCCACCTCCGCCAGCGCCGCGATGGCGGCGGCCAGATCACGATCGGCGCCGGGATAAAGGCGGCGCAGTTCGGCTTCCGCCGACTCGCGTTCCCCCACTTGGGTCAAGGCCAGCGCCCGTTGCCCGCCGGGCCGGGACAGCAGCGCCGCCGCCTCGCGCACCGACAGACCGCCGTCGCGCCACTGGAACGGCAGCGGCAGCCCAAGCGCCCGCCGCGCCAGCAAGCCGTAGAAGGTGCGCCCCTCCTCGGCGGCGCTCTGAAGCAGGGGATAGGCGCGGTCGGGCGCGCGCTGGCGCAGGTGGGCGCGCGCCGCCCAGTAGCCGCCGGCAGCCCGCAACCACGGCGAGGCATGTTCCGACTTCGCCAGCATCTCGAAGGCAGTGGCGGCCTTGGTCAGCCGGCCGCTGCGCCAGTCGGCGAGCCCGGCCGCCCAATAGGCGGTCGGCACCTTGTCACCGGAGCCTTTGATGGCCAGTTCGGCCCATTCCAGGGTGCGGTCGTCCATGCCGTCGATGAAATAGGCATAGGCCAGCGCCGCCCGCATGCGGTCGTGATCGAAGCGGGTGAGCAACCGCTTGGCGTCGTCGCTCTCCACCACCTCGCGGGCATTGAGCGTGGCGCCCTTGCTCAGACGGGCGCGGAATTTGGACCACAGCTTGACGGCCGTCTTGCGGTCGGCCTCCGACAGGTGGGTGTAGCCGGAGCGCGGCAGCCACGGCTGGTGATCAATGCCACCGTTGCCGGTCAGCGCCCCCCGCCCGTCCGGCGCCGGTGCGCTGCCGGCTCCCCGCTGGCGGGCCAGGGCGTGAATGCGCTCGGCCTCCGGGTGATCGCCATAAGCCGTCAACCAGTCACGCAGCTCGCTGCCGGTGGCCCGCCAAGCGGTCGGGTGCAGGTAGCGTTGCGCCAGCACATGGCCGAGCAGCACACGGTCCGACAGTTGCGCCATCAGACCATCGGCGGCGGCCATGTCGCCGGCATCCTGAAGGCGGAATATCTGCTGGTAGAGGGCGACGTCGGCGTCCCCCAGAACCGTCGCCGGATCGTCATCAGGGGTGACGGCGACAGGCTGCGGCGGCACCACCTGCTGTTGGGCCAGAGCCGGCGCCGACGGGACTCCCATCCCCGCCGCCAGCCCCACGGCCACGGCAAGAACAGCGCCCAATAGGGCGGGGCGCGCGGCCCCACCTCGGCGAATCGAAGTGTCCCCCCTCGTCATGGGGCACGGTTATATCGAAGGGTGCGGTGCGGTACAAGACGAGGTAGAGGCCACCCTTATGAACGCCCCACGCGCGGCCCCAGCACGAACAGAGAAGACCGGCCCCACATGCACCGACCCCGCCGCCGGGATCGGCGACGGGGTCGGGTAGAAACCACCAGGAAACGGAAGATGCCGCCGGAATGGCCTCAGTGCAGCTTGGCCGGCAGGTCGCGGATGGTCTGGTCGACCAGCGCGTCGGCCTTCTCGGCCGAAAGATTGTCCTGAAGCAGACGCGAGGCCGCGGCAACGGCGATATCGACCGCCTGATTGCGCACCTGGCGCAAGGCTTCCGTTTCGGCGCTGGCGATGCGTTCCATGGCCTGCTTTTCACGGCGGGCGATGGACTCGACCAGGGCGACCTCGGCATCGGCCCGGATGCGCTCGGCTTCCGCCTTGGCGTGGGCGATGATGTCCTCGGCTTCGCTCAGGGCGTCGCGCTGCTTGCGCTGGTATTCGGCCAGCAGAGCCTGCGCGTCTTCACGCAGCTTGCGGGCTTCTTCCAGCTTGGTGCGGATCTGGTCGGCGCGGGTGTCGAGGGCGGCGGTGATCGCCCGCAGCACCGGCTTGCCGAAGGCCAGGACCACCATCAGCAAGGCGATGGCGACCCAGAACGTCGGGTCGGCGTAGAACGGCAGGTCGTGGGCGCCTTCGGCCGTGGCGGCGAGTGCGGAGCTGATGATCATCAGCGGGACTCCTGCAAGGCGGCACCGACGGCGGCGTCCACCGTGTCATCGGCGAGCGACACATCGGCCAGCTTGCCGGTGATCGCCTTGGCGGCGTCAACGGCGACATCACGGACCGAGGCAAGAGCCTGGTCGCGGGCGGCGGCGATGCGGGCCTCGCCGTCGGCGATCTGCTGCGCCAGCCGGCCGGCAACCTCGCGGTTGCGCTCCTCGGCCTTGCGCGACATTTCGTCGGTGGCGGCCTTCATCACCTCGTGGGCCTTGGCACGCGCTTCGGCCAGAGCCTTTTCATAGGTCTGGACGGCGGCTTCCGCTTCCGCCTTGAGCTGGGCGGCACGGTCCAGGTCGTCGTCCATCATCTTCTGGCGCTGTTCCATCACGTCGCCGATGCGCGGAATGGCAAAGCGGGAGATGAGCACGTAGAGGACGACGAAAGTCACCACCAGCCAGAACAGCTGGGACGGAAACGACGTCGGGTCGAACTGCGGCATTACCTGAGGCTCCTGGTGGCGGAAGGACCGGACGGCCCCACGCCGGACCCGGCCTCGGCGACGACCGCGCCTGGGGCGGCGGCGGTGGCGGAGTATCGGATGCGGCGCCGGAAGCGGCGCGGTCCCCTTTCACGAAACGGGCCGGGAAGGCGGCCGAGGCACCAGGAGGGCCCCGCACCGCCTGCCGGCGTCGTCATTCCCCGCGAGGATTACGCGGCGAACAGGAGGATCAGGGCGACGACCAGAGCGAACAGCGCGATGGCTTCGGTCACGGCGAAGCCGATCCAGCCGTACAGCTCGACGCTGCTCTTGGCGGCCGGGTTGCGGCCGACGGTGGCGATCAGGTTCGCCCAGATGTTACCCACACCGATACCGGAACCGATCATGCCGATGGCGGCCAGACCGGCACCAATCATCTTCGCAGCTTCAGCGTCCATTTCTCTCTTCCCTTGTCATAAGGCACAGGTTGAAGGGCACTCGCAGACCCGCGGCAGGGTCTACCCGGCGGCCACGCCGAAGGCAAGGCCGCCGCGACGCCTCAGTGCATGTTGATCGCGTCGTTGAGGTAGATGCAGGTCAGGATGGTGAACACGTAGGCCTGCAAGGCGGCGATGCCGATCTCAAGCAGGGTGACGCCGAACACGACGGCCAGCGGAATGACGCCGAACACGCCCAGCGCAACAACGAAACCAGCCAGAACCTTCAGCATGATGTGGCCGACGGTCATGTTGGCGAACAGACGGACCGACAGGCTGAAGGGGCGGGACAGGTAGGAAATCAGTTCGATCGGGATGAGGATCGGCGCCGTCGCGATGGGCGCACCGTGCGGGAAGAACATCCGCAGGAAATGCGTGCCATGGCGGGCGAACCCGATGATCGTCACCGCGATGAAGATGAACACCGCCAGCGCCGCGGTCACCGCGATGTGGCTGGTGTAGGTGAAGCTGTAGGGCAGCAGGCCGAGCATGTTGCCCAGGAACACGAACATGAACAGCGTGAAGATGAAGGGGAAATACTTCATCCCTTCCTTGCCCACGTTGTCGCGGATCATGTTGGCGATGAACTCGTAGAACACTTCGTTCATCGACTGCCAGCGGCTCGGCACCAGCGCCCGGCGGCGCGTGCCGTACCAGAAGAACAGCGCCGACACGCCCACGGCGATGGTCATGAACAGGGCCGAGTTGGTGAAGGAGATGTCGACGCCGCCGACCTGGATCGGGATGATCGGCTTGACAGCGAATTGCTCAACCGGACTAGCCACTGTCGTTCCTCTTGTTAGGGCCCAGCGGGGCCGGCCAATCTCTGTCGGGGAAACCTGGACCGATCCGGCCCGTCACTCCCCCGTCTCGTCGCCGGAGCGTCGCTCCGCCTCCTTCCTGCGTTCCACCGCCTGCCCCAGGCCGACACTCTGATCGAGCCCCTTGACCACGCGGTAGACGTTCATCGCCCCGGACGCGAAGCCCAGCAGCAGGAACAGCACCATGAACCACGGCGCGGTGCCCAGCCACTGGTCCAGCAGGTATCCGATTCCGAACCCCACCAGGACGCCGGCGGTGAACTCGATGCTGATGCGGAAGGCGATGCCGATGCCTGAGACGTTGCGCGCCCCCGGCCCCTCCTCGTCCACCCCCGCACCCGCCTTCGAGCCGCCACGGGCGGCCCGGAGTCGGGCATCGATATCCTCCAGCGAGGGCGTGTCGCGATCGCTCATGCGTTTTCTGGTCCTCAGCCTTCCGGGTGGTCCGTCGACCGCTCCCGTCCTTGCGAGAACCCCGCGAACGGCCGCGTAAGCCCCCTGAAAATCGCGCGCACCATAAGGTTTGGTGCCAGCCCTGTCAAGCCGGAAAACCCCGCCCCATACCCACCCAAGAAGGGAAAAAATCTTTTAAAATCAAATAGCTGACCACGCCTCGCCGCCTTTGGGCGAAAACTACCCGACAGGGCGGGGCACCACCGCCCTAGCCGGCCTCGCGCAGCCGCTCCGCCTCGTGCAGGTCCACCGACACCAGGGTGGAGACGCCGCGCTCGGCCATGGTGACGCCGAACAGGCGGTCCATGCGGGCCATGGTCATGCGGTGATGGGTGACCACCAGGAAACGGGTGGAGGCTTCCGACATGCGGGTCAGTTCGTCCAGCATGGCGCAAAACCGGTCGACGTTGGCATCGTCCAGCGGCGCGTCCACCTCGTCCAGCACGCAGATGGGCGCCGGGTTGACCAGGAACACCGCGAACAGCAGGGCCAGCGCCGTCATCGCCTGCTCGCCGCCCGACAGCAACGACAGGATTTGCAGCCGCTTGCCCGGCGGCGAGGCCATGATCTCCAGCCCCGCCTCCAGCGGATCGTCGGATTCGGTCAGCGCCAGATGGGCCCGGCCGCCGCCGAACAGGCGCACGAACAGGGTGCGGAAATGGCGGTCGACCTTCTCGAAGCTGGCCAACAACCGCTGCCGCCCCTCGCGGTTCAGTTCGGCGATGCCCTGGCGCAGACGGGCGATGGCGGCCACCAGATCATCCCGTTCCGAGGTCAGGGTGGTCACCTGCATCTCAAGCTCCTGCGCCTCCTGCTCGGCACGCAGGTTCACCGGCCCCATCATCTCGCGCTCGCGGCCGAGCCGTTGCAGGCGGTCCTCGGCTTCGGCGAGATCGGGAGCCGGCGGCGCCTCGGGGTCGTCGAGCCCGGCCAGCGCCCGCGTCGCCTCCGGGGTGCAGTCGAGTCGTTCCGAAATGGCGGCGGCGATCTGCTGGCATTGCTGGCGGCCGCCGTCCACCGCGCCTTCGGCCCGCACCCGCTCCTCGCGCGCCCGCGCCAGCGCCTGTTCGGCCTCGCGCAGGGTGCGGTCGGCATCGCGCAGGCGGTGATCGCCCTCGGCCAGCCGGTCGGCGGCGATGCGCCGCTGCGCCTCGGCGCGGTCGATCTCCTCGGCCAGCGTGTCGCGTTGGGCGGCGATCTCCAACGGCCGTTCGGCGAGGTGGGCGAGATCATCCATCACCGCCTCGCGGCGGGCTTCCAGTTCCTCGAAGGCGCCGCTGCTGCCGGCCTGCCGGCGCTGCCACGACTCCAGTTCCGCTTCCACCGCCGTCAGGCGGCGGGCGCGCTCCTCCGCCTCGCGGAACACCCGGTCGTGCTGGGAGCGGGCCTCGGCCAGCTGCGCCCGCAGTTCCGCCACCTCGGCCCGCAGGCGGTCGATGCGCTCGCGCTCGCCGCCGCCGTCGCCCAGGCGGGCGCGCTGCTCGCGGGCTTCCTCGGCCTGGGCGCGGGCTTCGGCAAGGTCGGCCTGCATCTGGGCGATGGTCTGGTCGAGCGCCGCCAGCCGGCTTTCGGTGGCGGCGTTGCGACGCGACAGCTCGATCTGGCGGTTGCGGGCATCGGTCAGCGCCTGTTCCGCCGCCCGCTCGCGGTCGCGGCCGGTGCGGGAGGCTTCCTGGGCGTGATCGACGGCGAGGCGGGCATCCTCCACCCGCGTCTCCGCCGCCTCCACCCGCGCCTCCAGGCCGTAAAGCTGCTCGTCCAGCTCCGCCAGCCGGTTGCGCTGCTTGAGGCGGGTGGCGGCGGCCGAGGGGGCGCCGGCCTCGGCGACGAATCCATCCCACCGCCACAGGTCGCCGTCGGGCGTCACCAGCCGCTGGCCGGGCGCCAGATCGCGGGCGAGCGCGGCGGCGGTGTCGCGATCCTTCACCAGGCCGGTCGCCGCCAGCCGCCGCGCCAGGGCCGGGGCGCCGGACACCAGCCGGTCG
>JAEWWF010000335.1 GCA_023396465.1 Pseudomonadota bacterium | reverse complement strand
GTCACGCCTTGACCGCGCCGGCGCCGGTGCTCTTGGGGGCTTCGGGGTCGAGCGGCCAGCGTGGGCGGGGCTTGAAATCGAGCGGGTCGGTCTGACCGCCCTTCAGACGCTCCAGCCCGGCCCAGGCGATCATCGCCGCATTGTCCGTGCACAGCCGTAACGGTGGCGCAACGAACGCCACTCCGGCTTGTGCTGCAAGGACTTGCAACTTATCCCGCAGGGCGGTGTTGGCTGCCACGCCGCCCGCCACCACCAATGCCGAGCCGTGGAAGCCGGCCACTGCCCGCTTCACCCGGTCGGCGATGGACTCCACCACCGCCGCCTGGAAGCCGGCCGCCAGGTCGGCTTTGTCCTGTACCGTCAGCGGGCCGGGCGGCAGGCGTTCCACCATCTGCCGTACCGCCGTCTTGAGGCCGGAGAACGAGAAGTCGCAGCCCGGCCGGCCCTTCATCGGGCGGGGGAAGGGGAAGCGGCGCGGGTCGCCGGCTTCCGCCGCCCTCTGCACCGCCGGCCCGCCGGGGTAGCCGAGGCCGAGCATCTTCGCCACCTTGTCGAAGGCCTCGCCGGCGGCATCGTCGATGGTGGTGCCGAGGCGGCGATAGCGGCCCACCCCTTCCACCGCCAGGATCTGGCAATGGCCGCCGGAGACCAGCAGCAGCAGGTAGGGGAAGGCGACGCCGTCGGTCAGGCGGGCGGTAAGGGCGTGGCCCTCCAGGTGGTTGACGGCCAGGAACGGCTTGTCGTGGACGGCGGCGATGGTCTTGGCGGTCATCACCCCGACGATGACGCCGCCGATCAGCCCCGGCCCGGCGGTCGCCGCCACGCCGTCCAGCGCGTCGAAGCCGATATTGGCGCGCGTCATGGCCTCGGCCACCAGCCGGTCGATATGATCCAGGTGGCTGCGGGCGGCGATTTCGGGCACCACGCCGCCATAGGGGCGATGCTCCTCGAACTGCGAGAGCACCACCTCCGACAGGATGCGGCCGGAGTCGTCCACCACGGCGGCGGCCGTCTCGTCGCAGCTGGTTTCAATGCCGAGTACGATCATGCCCGCCTATTTATCCCTTTTCACCATCCGGGTCAGCCCTTACAAACCATACCCATGACCGATATGCAGAAGATTCGTATCGGCACGCGTGGCTCTCCGCTCGCCATGGCGCAGACCCACGAGGTGCGCGATCGCCTCCTCGCCGCCCACCCCGTGCTGGCCGCCGCTCCCGATGCCATCGAGATCGTCGTCATCCAGACCACGGGCGACGCCGTGCTCGACCGGCCGCTGGCCGAGATTGGCGGCAAGGGCCTGTTCACCAAGGAAATCGACGAGGCGATGCTGGAAGGCCGCATCGACATCGCCGTCCACAGCATGAAGGACGTGGCGACTGTTCTGCCCGACGGCATCGTGCTGCCCTGCATGCTGCCGCGCGAGGACGTGCGCGATGCCTTCCTGTGCCCGTCGGCGACCTCCATCGCCGGGCTGCGCCAGGGGGCGGTGGTCGGCACCGCCTCGCTGCGCCGCGGGGCGCAGATCAAGGCGCGCCGGCCGGACATTCAGGTGGTGACCTTCCGCGGCAACGTCCAGACCCGCCTGCGCAAGCTGGCGGAGGGGCAGGTGGATGCCACCCTGCTGGCCATGGCCGGCCTCAATCGCCTGGGCCTCACCGACAAGGTGACGGCGCCGCTGGCGGTGGAGGAGATGCTGCCGGCGGTGGGGCAGGGCGCCATCGGCATCACCTGCCGCGCCGATGACGAGGCGGCCCACCGCTGGCTCGCCCCGCTCACCTGCGCCGACACCTTCGACTGCGTGACGGCGGAGCGCGCCTTCCTGCGCCGGCTGGACGGCTCCTGCCGCACCCCCATCGCCGGCTGGGCGCGGCTGGAGCAGGACGGCAGCCTGCTGTTCGACGGCCTGATCGTCCGCCCCGACGGCACCGGCCTGCTGGAAACCCGCCGCAGTGGCAGCCGTGGCGACGCGGCGGCACTGGGCGACGATGCCGGCAGCGAACTGGCCGCCGACTGCACGGCGGACTATTTCACGCCGCCGCCGGCCTCGGGGCAGTGAGTTCCGGCATGCGCGTCCTGATCACCCGCCCGCTGCACGATGCCCGCCGCACCGCCGCCGTGCTGCACGACCGGGGCTTGCGGACGGTGATCGAGCCGCTGTTTGCCATCAACCCCTTCGCCGCCACCACGGTGGATCTTGCGGGCGTCCAGGGGTTCCTACTCACCTCGGCCAATGGCGTGCGGGCTCTGGCCGCCGCCTTGCCGGCCGAGGCGCCCCAGGCCCGGCAGTTGCCAGTCTATGCGGTCGGCGATGCGACCGGCCAAGTGGCGGCCGAGCATGGCTTCACCCGGGTACAAACGGCGGGGGGCGATGTCGCCTCGCTGGCGGCGCTGGTGAAGGCGCGCGCCAGGCCGGAGGCGGGGATCCTCATCCACGCCGCTGGAACCGAGGTGGCCGGCGATCTTGGCGGCGATCTTGCCCAGGCGGGTTTCCGCGTGCGGCGGGAACGTCTGTACGACACCCGGCCAGCCGTCGCCCTGTCGCGGGAAACCCGCGATTTGCTCGCCACGGGCGGCATCCATGCGGCGTTGTTCTATTCGCCGCGCACGGCCGCCATCTTCGCCGACCTTGCGTTGCGGGCCGATCTGACCGACCCTTGCAGGGGAGTTCATGCCTATTGCCTGTCGCAGGCGGTCGCGCGCGAGCTGGCCGCTGTACCGTTCGGTGTCGTCCGTGTCGCCGCCGAGCCGAGCCAGGACTCATTGCTGGCGCTGCTTGATGCCGACCGCACCGACGGTGTCTTTGCCAATGCCGAGGGAGGAGCCGACATGACCGACCGTCCGGACCAGGACGCCAAGGACACCGGGGACAGCAGCGCGCCCGCCACCATCGGCGAGCCGGCCGCTGCCGAGGCGGCGGATCGCCGCCCGTCGGGCTCGGTTCCGGGCAGCGGTGCGGGCGCATCCGCGACCTCTTCCCCCTCGTCCTCCGCCGCCGCGACCCCGACCGCCAAGCCGGCGACCGGTGGCGGCAAGCGGGTGGTGGCCGGGATCGCCGTGGTCGCGGTGGTGGGTCTGCTTGGCGTTCTCAGCCTGCCGTGGTGGTACGACCGTGCGCCCGAGCCGCTGCGCGCCTGGCTGCCGGCGCCGCCGCAGCAGGGCGCCGCCGTGGCCGAGTTGCGCCAGCAGAACGAGCGCCTGCAAGACGATCTCACCAGCCTGCGCCAGCGGCTGGAGGCGGTGACGGCGCAGGTCGGCGACCTGGAAGCCCGGGGTGGCGACGCAGGCGCCGCCGTGTCCGCCGATCTCGCCCAGCGGCTGAACACCATGCAGGAGCAATTGCAGCAGCTGTCCGGTCTCGATCCCCAGCGCGTGCAGGAGGTGGCGGCGGCCAGCGACCAGGCGCAGCAGCGCATGCAGCAGCTCGCCGACGACATGGCCAGCCTGCGCCGCGGCAGCGCCGACGCCGCCACCGTACTCGCCATGCAGGAGCGGTTGCAGGAGGTGGCGTCGCTGGCCCGTCAGACGGCATCGCGCCAGGATACTGCCCTGGCCTTGCTGCTGACCACGGCCCAACTGCGTCAGGCGGTCGATCAGGGCAATCCCTTCGCCACCGAGTTGCGCACCGTGCGGGCCATTGCCGACAAGATGTCCGGCGTGACCATTGATGCGCCGATCCTCACCGACTTCGCCGACGCCGGCATTCCGACACGGGAGATGCTGGCGGAACGGTTTGATCGTCTCGGCACCGACATCATCCGCGCCGCCGCCGCCCCCGACGACGCTCCGGCATGGGTACAGGACACGGCCCGACGCCTCATGGGACTGGTCACCATCCGCCGGGTCGATGGCGAGGCGGTGGGTGATGACGCCTCGGCCCTGGTTGCCCGCGCCGGCAGCGCGGTGGAGGCCGGCGATCTGCGCACGGCGGTGGACGAACTGAAGAAACTTCAGGGCGAGGCCGCCGTGGCGGCCGATGACTGGCTCATCGGCGCCGAGGCCCGGCTTGCCGCCGACGCGGCGGTAGGCGCGCTGACTTCGGAGGCGCTGGCCCGTTTCGCCGCCACCGAACGTGGCGCCGAGACTCCGTCCTCGCCTTCCGCCGCCGCTCCGGCGCGCCAGGACGATGCCGAGACCCCGGCCGCGCAAGCGCCCCAGGGCGCCGCCGAAGCGGAGCCCGCTACCGGTACGGGGGGCTAAGACATGATCCGCGTCATCGTCTACCTGAGTCTCGTGGCGCTGGTGGTGGCCGGCGCCGTGTGGCTGGCCGATCGTCCCGGCGAGGTGGTGGTGGAATGGTTCGGCTGGCGGCTCGACACCACGGTGCCGATCCTGTTGCTGGCGGTTCTGCTGTTCATGGCGCTGGTTTATGGCCTGTGGCGCCTGCTCCAGGCAGTGGGGGCGGTGCCCGGCCGGGTGCGGGAGGGCATGCGCGCCAAGCGCCGCCGGCGTGGCATGACGGCCCTGTCCAACGGCTATGCCGCCGTCACCGCTGGCGATGTCCGCCGCGCCCGCTCCTATGCCCGCGATGCCGAGACGCTGCTCGCCACTCCCATTGCTACCCGTCTGCTGTCGGCCCAGGCCGCGCTGCTGGCGGGCGATCATGGTGAGGCGCGGAAGCGGTTCGAGGCGATGCTCGATGATCGTGATACCGAATTACCGGCCCTGCGCGGACTGATGGACATCGCCCTGGCCTCGGGCGACAAGCCGGCCGCCAGGGACCATGCCGCCCGTGCTTATGCCAAGGGTCATCCGGCGTGGGCGGCGCAGGCGCTGTTCGAGCTGCAAGCGGCGGATGCGGACTGGGCCGGGGCGCTGGCGACGCTCACCACCGGGACCAAGGCCGGCGCCTTCCGGGATCGCGACACCGGCCTGCTGCGGGGCACCCTGCTGGTCGCCCAGGCCGAAGCCGCGATGTCCGGCGCCGCCCTGTGGGATGGAATCAAGCTGGCCAAACAGGCGCACGACGCCGATCCGGCGTTCGTGCCCGCCGCCCTGGCGCTCGCCCGCGGCTATCAGCGCGACGGCAAGGAGCGCAAGGCGGCGCATGTGCTGGAAACCACCTGGAAGCGCGCGCCGCATCCCGACCTTGCCGCTGCCTATCTGGGCTTGTGGGAAGGCGAGGACGCACTGAAGCGGGTCAAGCACGCCGAGGCGCTGGCCGCCGTCAATCCCGACCACCGGGAAAGCCGCCTGCTGGTGGCCGAGGCGGCGCTGGATGCCCAGTTGTGGGGTCAGGCCCGGTCGCGGCTGGCACCGTTGCGCGACGAGCCGGTCGGCCCCCGTTTCGCCCGCCTGATGGCGCGTTTGGAGCAGGCAGAGAAGGGGGATTCCAAGGCGGCGTTGGAGTGGTTGGAGCGGGCGGCGGATAATGCCATCGCCGGCGGCGCGAGCATCGTGCAGGCGCCCTGGCATTGCTCCCACTGCGCCCACGTCAGTTCCCGTTGGACGCCGTCCTGCCCGGCCTGTGGCAGCTTGGCGACGGTGACCGGCAGCGGCCCATCGCGCGCCCTTGTCCCGCTGCCGGAACGGGCCACCGTGCAAGCGGCGGAATAGGGGCCGGACCAAGGTCATGGAACGGAGACGAAGACGGGGCGAAGGGTAATCCCTCCGCCCCGTCTTCTTGGTCAAGCTTGGCCGCGACGAAACACCGCCGGCCAGAGTGTGTCAGGCTGCCGGGGGCAGGCTTTTCTGTTCCTCGGCGGGGGCGGCGAGACGGGCGGTTTCCTGTTTCAAGGTGGCGTTCTCACGCTCCAGGGCCTGGATCTTGCGATTCTGGTCCTTCTTCTCCCGCCGCGTCTGCGCCCGCCGGTGGCTGCCGGAGGCCCAGGCGAACATCGCGCCGATCAACACGCCGACCGCCAGGGTGCCGAGCGACAGCAGGTAGAGCGGCAGCGTCACCGTCCACGGGAAAGGCCACAGTTCCACCGTTACCGCATCCCGATTGGCGACGGCGAACACGATGGCCACCACCGCGAGCGGCAGGCCGATGAGCCAGCGAATGACTTTCACCCGATCCTCCGTTGGACGCTGACGGTCATTCCGCCGCGTCCAGGTCATCCTCGTCGTTGAGAAGCTCGCGCAGCTGCTTCCCGGTCTTGAAGTAGGGCACCGCCTTCTCGTCCACGTCTACGGCCGCCCCGGTGCGGGGGTTGCGGCCGGTGCGGGCATCGCGGTGCTTGACCGAAAAGGCGCCGAAGCCGCGCAGTTCCACCCGATCGCCACGGGCCAGGGCGCCCGCGATCTCGTCGAAAATGCACGAGACGATACGCTCCACGTCGCGCTGGTACAGATGCGGGTTGCGCTCTGCCAGACGGGCGATGAGTTCCGACTTGGTCATGGCCCATGGTCCTCGCGAGATGAGCCGGCACGCCGCGGTGGGAACACCATGTCCCCCGCTTCGGCCCCGCCCCAACCTGGGGCGACGGCCGACAAGACGCTGCGCCTCGGCCAGTATTTCAAAAGCCTGCCAGACCAGGACCGGGGCGTCAAGGTTAAGCCCTTGGGCTGGCAAGCATTTTGACCAATTGGTCGAACCGGGGAAGGGGGGCGTCCGCGGGCGCCGCAATGGAAAACGCCCCGGTCCAGGGGAACGGGGCGTTTCCAGACTGCGACTCGGCGGTCGCGAAAAGCGGGGGACGATTAGTCGTCCTTGCCTTCCTCTTCCTGCTTCTGACGCAGGGCGGCGCCGAGAATGTCGCCGAGCGAGGCGCCCGAATCGGTCGAACCGTATTCGGCCATCGCCTGCTTCTCTTCGTCGATCTCGCGCGCCTTGATGGAGACGGAGATCTTGCGGGCCTTCATGTCGAGCGCCGTCACCTTGGCGTCGATCTTCTCACCCACGGCGAAGCGCTCGGGGCGCTGCTCGTTGCGCTCGCGCGACAGGTCGGACTTGCGGATGAACGACGTGCCCATGCCGCCGACGTCGACCTCGATGCCGTTGTCCTGCACCGCGGTGACCACGCAGGTGACCACCTGGCCCTTGCGCAGGCCCTCGGCGGCGCGATCGAACGGATCTTCGTCGAGCTGCTTGATGCCGAGCGAGATACGCTCCTTGTCGGTGTCGACGTCGAGAACCTTCGCCTTCACCACGTCGCCGCGCTTGTAGTTCTTGACGGCTTCGTCACCCGGCAGCTTCCAGTCCAGGTCGGACAGGTGAACCATGCCGTCGATTTCGCCTTCCAGACCGATGAACAGACCGAATTCGGTGATGTTCTTGATCTCGCCTTCGACGATGGTGCCGGCCGGGAACTTGGTCTTGAACTCTTCCCACGGGTTGCCCAGGCACTGCTTGAGACCCAGCGAGATACGGCGCTTTTCCGGATCCACGTCGAGCACCATGACTTCCACTTCCTGCGAGGTGGAAACGATCTTGCCCGGGTGGATATTCTTCTTGGTCCACGACATTTCGGAGACGTGCACCAGACCCTCGACGCCCGGCTCCAGCTCCACGAAGGCGCCGTAGTCGGTGATGTTGGTCACGCGGCCGGTGAACTTGGTGCCGACCGGGTACTTGGCCTGCACGCCTTCCCACGGATCGGCTTCCAGCTGCTTCATGCCAAGGCTGATGCGCTGGGTTTCCGGGTTGAAGCGGATGACCTGCACCTTGACGGTCTGGCCGATGGACAGCGCCTCGGTCGGGTGGTTGACGCGCTTCCAGGAAATGTCGGTGACGTGCAGCAGGCCGTCGACGCCGCCCAGGTCCACGAAGGCGCCGTAGTCGGTGATGTTCTTCACAACACCTTCCAGGATCATGCCTTCCTTCAGGCCGGCCATCAGCTTGGCGCGCTCTTCGGCGCGGCTTTCTTCCAGCACCGCGCGGCGGCTGACGACGATGTTGCCGCGGGCGCGGTCCATCTTCAGGATCTGGAAGGTCTGCGGGTTGCCCATCAGCGGGGTGATGTCGCGGACCGGACGGATATCCACCTGGCTGCCCGGCAGGAAGGCAACGGCGCCCGACAGGTCGACCGTGAAGCCGCCCTTGACGCGGCCGAAGATCACGCCTTCGACGCGCTGGCTCTCGTTGAACTTGGTCTCCAGGACGTTCCAGGCTTCCTCGCGGCGGGCCTTGTCGCGCGACAGCACGATGATGCCGTCCCGGTCCTCGTAGCGCTCGACGTACACGTCGACGACATCGCCACGGCGCAGGGCGGATTCTTCACCGGCGCGCGAGAATTCCTTCAGGTTGATGCGGCCTTCGGACTTCAGGCCCACGTCCACCAGCGCGAAGTCGCCGTCCACGGACACCACGGTGCCACGGATGACGGTGCCTTCAAGGCCGCTTTCCTGGCCGAGGCTTTCCTCGAGCAGAGCGGCGAAATCTTCCATGCCAAAATCGGCAGCGGCTTCAGCCATGTTCACTTCTTCCTTTCGTGTGTACTGGTCTTTTCCGGCCAGCCGGTTGTATCCGGCGGTCTTTATCGCGGCGGCCCGGACGATCCGGAACACCGCGTTGGACGATCCCTCTATGAAACGCGATAACGAAACAGCGCTCCGGGCCGACAGGTCTCCCCGTCACCCCAGCCTGCCATCTGTCACGTAACGCACGGCCAGCGCGAACACCTGCTCGGCGTCCAGGTCGGAGGTGTCGACGATCATCGCATCCTCCGCCGGGGCCAGCGGTGCCACCGCGCGTCCGGCATCGCGCGCATCACGGTCCACCATGTCCTGGAGAACCGCGGACTCTATAACGTCGAGTCCCTTTCCGCGCAACTCCTCGAATCGCCGACGGGCGCGAACCTCCAGCGAGGCGGTGACGAACATCTTGCGATCGGCGTCGGGACAGACCACGGTGCCGATGTCGCGGCCGTCCAGAACCGCCCCCGCGGCGCCGTCCGGCGGCTCGGCGGCGAAGCGGCGCTGGAAGTCGAGCAGTGCCGCCCGTACCTCGGGAATTGCCGCCACCTTGCTGGCGGCCTGGGCCACCGCGTCGGTGCGCAGCCGGTCGTCGGTGACCAGGGCGGGGTCGAGACGACGGGCCGCCGTTTCCGCCGCCACCGCATCGGCCGGATCGTCCCCGGCTTGCAGCACGGCGAAACCCACCGCCCGGTACAGCGATCCGGTGTCGAGATAGGCATAGCTGAAATGCCGCGCAAGGCGCCGTGCCAGGGTACCCTTGCCGGAGGCGGCGGGGCCGTCGATGGCGATGATCATGGGGCGGCGGACTCCGTCAGCGGGCGGATGGCGGCGCCGAGGCCGTTCATCATGTGGGCGAAGCCGGGGAAGCTGGTGTCGATGGCGCTGCCGTCGTCCACCGCCACCGGCTCCGGCGTCACCATGCCAAGCACCAGGAAGCTCATGGCGATGCGGTGATCCAGGTTGACGGCGATGGTGGCGCCGCCGCGCGGCGGCTCTCCGGTGCCCTCGACGATGAGATCGTCGCCCTCCACCGTCACCTTGGCGCCGCAGGCGGCCAGGCCCTGGGCCATGGCGGTGAGGCGATCGGATTCCTTGACGCGCAGTTCGCCCAGCCCGTTCATGCGGGTGGTGCCGGAGGCGCAGGCGGCGGCCACCGCCAGAATGGGGTATTCGTCGATCATCGAGGCGGCGCGCTCCGCCGGCACGTCGATGCCGGTCAGGCCGGTGGAGCGCACCTCCAGGTCGGCCACCGGCTCGCCGCCCTCGATGCGCTCGTTCAGCAGGATGATGTCGGCGCCCATTTCCTTCAGCGTCTCGTAGAGGCCGAAGCGCAGCGGGTTGGTGCCGACATTGCGCAGGATGAGGTGACTGTCGCCGGTGATCAGCGCCGCCACCACCGGGAAGGCGGCCGAACTGGGGTCGCCCGGCACCATCACCGGCGCGGCGACCAGTTCCGGCTGGCCGACCACGGTGACGACGCGGCCGCCGGCGCCGTGGGGTTCCACCCGCAGGGTGGCGCCGAAGTGGCCGAGCATGCGTTCGGTGTGGTCGCGGGTCGCCACCGTCTCGATCACCGTCGTCTCGCCGGGAGCGTTGAGGCCGGCCAGCAGCACGGCGCTTTTCACCTGGGCGCTGGCGACCGGGGACTCATAGCTCACCGGCACCGCCTCGCCGGTGCCCTTGACGGCCAGCGGCAGACGGCCGCCCTCGCGGCACCAGAAATCGGCGCCGAAACGGCGCAGCGGCTCGGTCACCCGCTTCATGGGGCGGCGGCGCAAGGACGCGTCGCCGGTCATCACGCTGGTCATCGGGTGGGTGGCGAGCAGGCCCATGAGCAGCCGCGCGCTGGTGCCCGAGTTGCCCATGTCGAGCACGTCGGCGGGCTCGGTCAGGCCGCCGATGCCGCGGCCCCAGACGCGCCACACCGCTTCGCCGGCATGATCCTCGCGCACCACCTCGGCGCCCAGCTGGCGCATGGCGGCGGCGGTGGCCAGCACGTCCTCGCCCTCCAGCAGGCCGCGCACCACCGTCTCGCCGACGGCCAGCGCGCCGAGCATGAGCGACCGGTGGGAGATCGACTTGTCGCCTGGCACCCTGACTTCGCCCCGCAGACCCGGAGCGGCATCGGAACGCAGGGAGCGCGGCGAAACGGGGGCGCTGGTCATGGCTTTCTCATCCGCAGGATCGAGGGGGGCCGCCGCCAGCCATCGCGACGGCCGGGGCGCCCTGTGTTTACCACACCCGTGAAGGCTGCCAACAGACCATTGCGCCGCCTGCGCGCTCATGACAAACAGGACGATGAGCCCGAAGAGCTGCCCCTCCGCCGCGGCCACCGCCATTTGGTCTTTGACAGGGCCGGGCGGACGTGGCAAATGGCCGCTTCACCAGGAAATATCCTGATCCCCCAGCAGCAGAAGTGGGAGGACCACGCGTGGCGAAACCGGAATGGGGCATGAAGCGGACCTGCACGCATTGCGGCGCCCGTTTCTATGATCTGAGCAAGTCGCCCATCATCTGCCCGAAGTGCGGCGCCGAGAACGAAGCCGAGGTGCCGCTGAAGATCCGCCGCACCAAGGACCACAAGGTCGCCAAGCCCGTCAAGGCCGTGGTGCCCGAGGACGAGGTGGATGAGGACGCTCTCGACGTCGACGATGATGCCGAGGACGTGATCGAGGACACCACCGACCTCGGCGAGGACGACGAGGACATGTCGGAAGTGATGGAGCATGTGGAGTCCGAAGAGGACGACACCTGACCCACCCGCCGCGCCGGCCCCTCTCCGGCCAGCGGGGAGGGGGCGCCGCCGGTGAGGGGCCAACGAGGGGAGTGCATTTTCCCCTTGCGAGCCGCCGGTGAAGCGACTATGGTCCGCGTCCTCAGCCGCCCAACCGGCCGGGACAGTAACGATGGGGCTGTAGCTCAGTTGGGAGAGCGCTACAATGGCATTGTAGAGGTCAGGGGTTCGATTCCCCTCAGCTCCACCACCCCTTTAACTACCCTGATTCCAGCGGCGCCGAAATGATACGGCGCCGCTCGGTGGGCTGACAAGCCCTCGATTCGGGTAGGGATGAAAAAACTCAGCACAAGCCGATAACGAAAAAGCGACCCGTTTGCCGACGGGTCGCTTTTCGTGGTGCGCCGAAGCGCTAAAGAAGAGACGTAACAGGCCTCTTTCCTAGCGGATACCGGTGCGCCCGTCAACGCTGTCTTAGGATGGCGATGATCTTGTGCGGCCAAGTTCCTGCCCCGGAGGTCATGAATGACTGTACGGGCATTGCACTGTGCTCCCACGGGAGCGCGCCGGAGCGGAGCGCCAGGATTGGCGAATCGCTCCGATACCTTTCCAGATCTTGAGGCATCAGCGCGCGGCGCCAGCGCACCCGGTGTCACCACGGCATCGGTGACTGGTCTGGTCTTACGCGGCGTGAAGGTCCTCACCCCGGCGCTGACGCCGGCGGCGGTGCATCTGCTGGCGTTGCTGGTGGAACACGTCCACGGCGACGACAGATGGCAACTTGGCAGGCTGCGCGTCGTTCCCAGCAACGCCCGCTTGGCGGCGATGATGGGGACCTGCGAGCGTGGCATCCGGCGCCTGCTGAGCCTTCTGGAGGCCAACCACTGGATCGTCCGTCGCTACACCGCCAGCAACCGCCGCAGCCGCCCCGAGGCAGGGATCGACCTGGCGCCCGTCGCGGCGCGGCTGGCCGACCTGCGGGAGGCCATCGCATGGGTGGCGGAAGAGGGGCGGGAAGCCCGGCGCCAGGCCGATGCCGAGCGTGACGACGCCGGTACCGGCAGCAGGACACCTGAATCCGGCATGGAGGATATTTCCGTCCGCCTGAAATCCTACAGTGGAACTCCCAAGCCTACGGCTTCTGTACAGGGCGCCGAAGCTGGTGCCGGCGGTGAGCTGGTAAGTCTCATGCTCCATGCCTCGCCGCCTCTCCAGGGGCTTCTCTCGCCCCACGACCTGATCGACCTGCAACGCCCACGACCACCGGGGCCGGCCTTGAACCGGCTGGCTGCGGCCGTGGGCGTTTTCGTGCGCGAGTTGGGGCTGTCCAGCGGGATCTGGACCGAGGCGCTCGCCCGGCATGGATGGGCAGCGCTGGCCGCCGCCGTGGTGGTGATGGAACGACAGGGGGTGAAGCGGCGGGCCGGCTATCTGCGCTCGATGCTCCGCCATCCCAGGCTGGCCGAGACTGTGCGCCACAGTCTGCGGCGCCTTGTCGACGGAGGGCACGGGCGATGACTGGACTACCGCGCCCTATTCGACCCGTCGTCGATCAGCCCCGGTGGACGCGCGACGACGCCGAGGCCGGGCGTTGCTCCGGCCTGCAGATCAACACGCTGACCGTCCGCGAGCATCAGGCGCTGCTGGTGAGCCGGGGACAGCGGTCGTTGTCGCTGGAGGAGATCGCGCAGATCCACGGGCCAGATGCCGCCGAGGCAGCAGCGGCTCGGCAGTCACGCCAGAGCGCCGCGCCCAGGGCCGCGCCGATAGGACGACAGGAAAAGGCCGTCCGCACCGTCGTCGTCGACGGGCGGCGCTGGAAGGTCACTATCGAGCCTGACGACGGGGGAGAAGGCTGATGGTCTGCCTTCATCGGCCAAGTAGCAGTCTCGCTATAGGGGCCAGGCGTGGTCAGGGTGCTGGTCTGATCACCACCCCTTCGCCATCCCCCTCGTCCGGGAGAAAAGCCGCTCCAGCGGCCTCCAGAGAAGTCTGGAGGCGCTTTACGGTCAGAGCTTCGGAGTTTGATCCGTTTTCGAACCTTGAAACGGTCATCACTCCAACCATGGCTCGTTCGGCGAGGTCGCGCACGCTCAGGCCCAAGCCTGCGCGTGCCATGCGGCATTGGCGAGGTGTCATCATAAGGATAAATTATCACCACTTGGAGATTGACGCAACGCGGCTGCCGTGGTTACATTGTATTCACAACGATGCAATGAAATCATATGGGGTTTCGCGCATGCCCTCTCAGCCCGCTTCTCCTCGCCCCGCCACAATCATCAATTTCCAGGCCGCCCGCGCCGCGCGGGGCCTGCCGGTGGCACCGCTGGCGGATGCCCCGGCCGCCTACCGGATCGGCCAGCCGGTCACTGTGCTCGGCCGACCCACCTGCTACGGCTGGGTGGTCGGCATCAGCCGCTGCTCGCGCACCGGATCTCTCTCTTACACCATCCAGACGCCCCACGGCCGCATCGTCTGCCGTGAGACGGCGCTGAGCGGCTCCGCCGCCGATCAGGAGGTCTGACCATGAAGCTCTTCGCTTACCGTAACGATGTCCGCCCCCAGCGCGGTCAGGTGAACCACCGCATGGCCCTCAGCTTCCAGAGCCTGTCTCCCGAACTGGCCGACCGCCTCATCGCCGCCGCCGAGGCCAGAGAGGCCCTGCAGGTGGTCCCCACCTACACCCCCGCCACGAGGAGCTGGGAGACGGCGTCGTTCTCCCTGGAGATCGTCACCGGCGACGGCCTCAGCCTCTGCGCGACGGACACCCTGCCGGTTATCGACAAGGCCGCCCGGCCGGCCAAGGAGGGGGAAATCCTGCCGCCGGAGGAGATCGACGCGCGCTCGCGTTGGATCGTCGAGAATGCGGACGTTCGCATCACCGGGGCGCACTTCGAGCCGATCCGGGACGACAGGTGGCACTTTGGCAAGCAGGTGCGCGACGGCTTCGTCATCGTCGACCTGATAGGGCCGCTGTTCCGGCCTTTCCACCCGCAGCGGCAACAGGGCAAGGCGACCCATCCGGTGTTCCAGGGCGGCCGGTTCCACGGATATGCCGGCACCGAGATCGGCGCCGACCGCGCCCTCGACCGCCTGGGCGTCAAGCCCGAACACGGCTGGACGCTGAAGAACACCCCGCTTGGTCGGGTGTGGTTTCCCCGCAGCGCCGACGACGTGGCGCACCGTCTGCGCGAAGTCCGTCGGCTCGCCGAGCCGCTGGCCGAGGCCTGCGACAAGCTGCGTGGCCTGGACCTGAGCGAAGAGCCCGAGCTGGCCCGTGAGCTGGCCGAGCTGCTGACCGCCCTCGGGCGCGGCGGCCAGGCCGACCGCATCGCCCGCCTCGCTGGCGTGCCGGCGCCGCGCGGCCGCTGAGGGAAGGGCCGGTAATGGTGGCCTACGATTTCCACGCACGTCTCGCTGCAGCCATCGAGGCCGGCGATAAGGCGATCACCATCCGCATCATCGGGCAGCGGCGCCATGCCCGCATCGGCGAGCGGCTCCAGCTCTACACCGGTCAGAGGACCAGAGCCTGCCGCAAGCTGGTCGATCCCGATCCGGTGGTGACGGGCGTGCAGCCCATCACTTTCCACGGCGGCGACCGTGTCTGGGTGGACACCTGGCTGACGGCCGCCGAGCTTGAGGCCCTTGCCCGCCTGGACGGCTTCTCCTCCGCGGCCGGCTTTCTGGCCTTCCACGAGCCGCAGGAGGGCATACCTGGCACGGAGAGAGCCATGATCACCGTCCCCGACTGGCGACCGGCTTATCTGACCGTGCTCGCCGATCTGCGTCGTGCCCGCGCCACCAGCGGCCTCACCCAGGCCGAGGTCGCCGCCCGCCTCGGCATCCACATGCGCACCCTGCGGCGCTGGGAGAACGGTGAAGGCGATCCGCCAGCCGGCATGTTGTTCCGCTGGGCGGCTGTCGTCGGCGTGGGGGTGAAGGTCGATCATGGGGCAAATCTGCCCCATCGGGAACCGGGCGAGCCGATTGTATTGCGCAATAAGACGGCGCTGTCCTGAGCCGGCTGGTCGGAGGATAGTAGCATGACCCTCCCCACGGCCGAAGCCTATGGCGAGCTGCAAGCCGCCTTCGACTACTTCAGCTTGGCGCTCTTTGGCGGCAGCCTGCTCCGGTGACCGGAGCCCAGGGCCCTAGGCCGTAGACTCATAAGCTCTGACACCAGATCCTCGCTGCGACCAGCTTTACGGCAGCGAGGTAATTCTCTGGGCGCTTGTCATAGCGCGTTGCGAGGCCACGGAACTGTTTGATGCGATTGAAGAACCTTTCCACAAGGTTCCTCTGCCGATAGACCCATGCCGAAAAGGCGAAGGCTCCCTTCCGGTTGGCCTTCGCCGGGATGTTGGCCCAGGCTTTCCGCTCGGCGGCCTTGGCGCGGATGGCATTGCTGTCATAGCCCTTGTCGGCCAGCAGAATATCGCCCTCACCAAGACCATCGATCAATGCTTCGGCCTCGGTGCAATCGGCGACCTGGCCGGCGGTCAGACGCAGGGTGACGGGACGGCCTTCCGCATCGACGAGCGCGTGGATTTTGCTGGTGAGGCCCCCACGGGAACGTCCCATGCCACCATCGTCAAGAGCCCCTTTTTTCCCGTGGCCCCGTG
>JAEWWF010000315.1 GCA_023396465.1 Pseudomonadota bacterium | reverse complement strand
ATCTGCTGGCGCTGCTGGTCGAGCACGTCCACGGCGACGACAGATGGCGCCTTGGCAGGCTGCGCGTCGTTCCCAGCAATGCCCGGTTGGCGGCCATGATGGGCACCTGCGAGCGTGGCATCCGCCGCCTGCTGAGCCTGCTGGAGGCCAATCACTGGATCGTCCGCAGAGGTGGCCCCGGTTGCTCGGACAGTTTGGCGGGTGGGCTACGCTAGGCCGTAGCCTCATTACGGGGTGCAGCAGATTCGCAGGGCTACCAGCTTGGCGACAGCGAGGAAATTCCGAGGGTCTTTGTCATAGCGGGTGGGCGATCTCCCGGAACTGCTTGATCCTGTTGAAGAAACGCTCGGCCAGATTGCGCTGTCGATAGACCCAGGCAGAAAAGGCGAAGGTGCCCTTGCGGTTGGACCTGACCGGGATGTTGACCCAGGTCTTGTTCTTCTCGGCCAAGGTGGCGAGCGCCGCCGTCACCCTCGGGCAGGCCCTCGCCGATGAGCGGGCCGCCTGCGGGCACCCCCCCACCGTCGAGGCCTTCCTCGGCAGGTGGGTTGCCGCATGTGCGCCAGAACAACCGCAGCGCAGCGACCATCCAAGTGTTCTGTCGCCGCGCCGTCAGCGCGATCGGCCCCCTGTACCTGGGCGAGGTGACACTCCACCACATCGACGCCTTCCGCAAGGCGCTCCTGGCCGAGGACCGCAAGCCGGCCACCGTCAACCGCCACCTCGCCTTCGTGCGGATGGCGTTCAACAAGGCGCGCGCCTGGAGCCACCTGACGGGGCCCAACCCCGCAGCCGCGCCCGGCATGCTGTCGGAGGAACACCGCGAGCGCTACCTCACGCCCGACGAGGGCAAGCGACTGCTGGCCGCACTGGCCGAGGATCACGACAGACCGGTGGTCGCCATAGCCGTCGTCCTGCTGATGCTCACCGGCGCACGCAAGAGCGAAGTCCTCGCGGCCAAGTGAGAGTGGGTCTCCTGCGAGCAAAATCCCCTGCTCGTACCACGGGCCAAGAGCGGACGGCCGCACCGCATCCCGCTGTCGGACGCCGCCGTCCGCCTTCTCCTCGCCCACCGCGCCGCCGGCCACGTCTTCCCCGGCCGGACGCTGGACAAGCCGTTGACGACGCTGCGGGGTACCTGGGGCCGGATCAAGACCACCGCCGGCCTTCCCGCCGACCTGCGCCACAGCTTCGACTCGGCATTGGTGAACGAAGGAGTGCCACTGAATGAGATCGGCGTCATCCTCCGCCACAGCCAACTCGCCACCACTGCCCGCTACGCCCACCACGCGCCGCAGCGCCTGGTGGAAACGGCGACGGTCGCCGCGAGGGCGTGGAAGCTGGTCGAGGGGCCGGGTGTCGAGTGACTCTGCCGGGGGCTGTGGCTTCCGGCTTTTTTGCGTCGGCTGCGACTGCCACAGACGCCATGGCGCCCGCCGGAAGGTCCATTGCGGAGAGGCGGGGCTGACGGACAGCGGAGGACACTCGCCCGCATCCCGGGATCGACACCGACTTTCGCCGGCGGGGGATAGCCGTGGGACACCTCGCCGGCCGCCGGACATGGAAAAGGCCTGAAAGCTGCTCGCTTTCAGGCCTTTATTGGCGCGCCCGGGAAGGTTCGAACTCCCAACCTCCTGATCCGTAGTCAGGTGCTCTATCCAGTTGAGCTACGGGCGCTTTTTGCTTCGGCGGTGTGTCCCGCCGAGGGCGCTGTATGTATCGCGCCCCGAGGGGGTGTGCAAGAGAAAAACGCACCGTGCTGCATTTTTTTGTCAGCCCTCGTCGCCACCCGGCCCCGCCCCGCCGGCCACCCCCCGGACCAGCGGCAGGCCCGCCCGGCGGGTGCCACGGTGAACGGCCCGTGTTTGTGGCGCAAATGCGGCTTGTTCCCCTTCATCCCTTTCAGTACACTCCCCGCCCATAAGCCTTTCGGGGGAATGCGTGCGTTTTTCCGGGCTGGAACAAGTTCTTATTCGATTACCCTGGCCGGGACCGAACCATAAAAAGGTAAAGCTCGATGGCGCTGTCGAAGAGTGGTCTTTTCTTGGTGGGCGCGACTTTCGCCCTCGCCGGATGCTCCGTCGCGACCGACGCCCTGTTTCCCGCCGACGGAACGGGCCAGACGGCCGGTGCGGCATCGGGCGGCATGGGCGGATCGGCGTTCGTCTCCACCCCGCCGAGCCTCGGCACCACCACCTTCGAGCCGTCCGAAGTCGCCTCGTTCCAGCCAAGCGGCACCTTCGTCGGACAGAAGGTGCAGCAGTTCCGCAGCGAGTTGCTCGCCCTCCAGGGCACCCTGCGCAACCGCAACGACGAACTGCAACAGCTGCGCAACGCGGTGATGGCCGACAGCGCCGGCTATCACGAGAGCATGGCCAGCATCAACGCCCGTCTCCAGGTCGGCACCACCCCCGGCAACCCGGTGCTGGTGCAGCGCTGGAACCAGGCCCAGGGCGAGTTGGACCGCATCAACGGCAATGTTGCCTACATGAACCAGCTGTCGACCCAGATCGCGTCCGACAGCGCCATGGCCGCCTATCTGCTGGAAAGCGTGCGCGCCGCCTATAACCTGTCGGGCGCGGTGGAACTGGATCACGCCCACCTGCGCACCCTGGAAGACGAGACGGCGCAGACGGTGGTGCTCATCGACCGCCTGCTGGCCGAACTGTCGGAAGACATCGCCCGCCAGCAGACCTACGTCGCCAACGAGCGCAACAACCTCAACACCCTGGCGGTTGCCATCAAGACCGGCCAGACCTATGGCCAGTCGCTTGGCTACCGCAGCATGGTGCTGTCGTCCAACCAGCCGACCCTGGGCGCCATCGGCCCCACCGCCGGCCTGCCGGCCGCCCGCGTCGGTGGTCAACCGCTGGTGGTCATCAACTTCGACAACCCCAACGTCGCTTACGAGCCGGCCCTCTACAACGCCCTCAACGCGGCGCTGGCGCAGAACCCGGCGGGCAGCGTCGACGTCGTGTCGGTCAGCCCGAGCAACGCCATCCGCGGCCGCGAGGCGCTGAACGCCAACACCGCCCGCCGCCACGCGGAAAAGGTCATCCGCTCGCTCACCGACATGGGCCTTGGCAGCGACCGCATCCGCCTGAGCGCCACCACCAGCCCCGACGTGGCGGCGCCGCAGGTGCAAGTTTTCGTGCGCTGACACCTCGACCGGCAACACGAGTACAGGCGCCCCTCCGGCCGGAGCGGGCGCCTGTTTCGTTGAGGAAGTGCATCATCATGATCGCGCGCGATGAAACGCCGGCGAAGGGCTCCGCCGGCTGCGACTGGCCGGCGTCGGCGGCTGCATGCTGGTGGGCGATCCCGCCTATTACGCCCGGTTCGGTTTCCGCGCCGATCCGGCCCTCCACTTTGAAGGAGTGCCGCCGGAGGTGTTCCTGGTGCTGCCCTTCGGGCCAACGGTGCCGCGCGGCCGGGTGATCTTCCACCCGGCCTTCCAGGTATCGGCCTGAGCACCGCCCCCGGCGGCCCCGGCCGCCGCCATCACGGCTTCAACGGCAGGTGGATATCCGTCACCAGCTCCGCTGGCGGGGTGGTGCGCGGGTCGTTGAGGTAGACTTCCCAGCACGGTTGATCGGCGGGCTCACGGCCGCTGGTCGGCAGCCATTCGCGGTACAGCCACAGGTACGACCGCTCCAGCTCGGCATAGGGGCCGAGGTGGCGGAGCACGGCGCAGGGACCGCCGGGAAGCTCCAGGGTCTCCACCACCGGGTCATCGACCGGCGCCGCCACGGTGATCCCGGCGGCGGAGCGCAGGTGGGCATCGGGCACGCTGCCGGGATCATCCCAGTAGACGCCGACACCCAGGGTCTGCGGGCCGATCAACCCGCGCGGGCCGGCCCACGCCCCCAGACGGTCGAACACCGCGCCGATGCCCATGTAGGGACCGGTGTGGCGCATGATGGCAAGGGTGAGCGGAGCGCAGTCGCGAACGATGACATCAGGCATGGATATGTCCTCCAGCGGAGTCGGTTGCAACGGCAGCGGAGGCGGCACCAACCGTCCGGCGGCCCGATAGGCGGCCGGCGGCATGCCGTAGGCGGCGCCGAAGGCGCGGGTGAAGGCGACGACGCCGCCATAACCGGCCTGCCGCGCCACCTGCTCCAGCGTCAACCGGCGGCGCAGCAGCGAGTCGGCGGCCCGGGAGAGCCGCAGGCGGCGCACCGTGTCGGCCACCGTCTCGCCGGTGAGGGCGCGGTAGACGCGATGGAAGTGGTAGGGCGACAGACAGGCCACGTCCGCCAGCCGCTCCAGGCTCAGGTCGCCGTCCAGGTGAGCGCCGATGTGGGCGATCACCCGCTGGATGCGGCGGCTGGTGTCGAGGACAGTGGCGGGGCGCGGCATGGTGTCTCCTCCGATGCCCGCGCAGCCTAGCGCCGGCCGCTTGATCGGTGTTGCGCAGTTGCCGCCCGCGCCCTGCCGCTCACCAGCAGGCGACCGATCCGTCGCCGCGCGGGTCGGCGGCGCCCTCGATCACGCCATCGGTGCGCAGCACCAGTGCCCCGGCATGGCCCATCAGGTCGTCGAAAGCCTCCACCCGCCGCACCGCGTGGCCGGCCTCCTCCAGCGCCGCCACCACGGTGGGGTCGAAGCGGCTTTCCACCGTCACATCACGGCTTTCGCCCTCATAGGAACGGCCAAGCGCCCAGCGGGGAGCCGTCACCGCCGCCTGCAAGCCCTGGCCGTAGAGGGCATGGCGGGTGAACACCGCCGCCTGGGTTTGCGGCTGACCGTCGCCGCCCATGCTGCCGTAGACCATCACCCGGCCGTCGCGGAACCGGGCCAGCGCCGGAGAGAGGGTGTGGAACGGCTTGCGGCCGGGGGCGAGGAAGCGCGGGCTTTCGGGGTCGAAGTCGAAGGCGATGGCGCGGTTGTGCCACAGCAACCCGGTCTCCGGCAGCACCACCCCGGAGCCGTAGGCGTGATAGAGGCTCTGGATGAAGCTGACCGCCCGGCCCTCGCCATCGATGCAGCCAAGCCATACGGTATCCCCGGTCATGGCCGGCAAGGGCCACGGCATGGCCCGCCGCGGGCTCACCTCCGCCGCCAGCCGGTCGAGCAGGTGGTCGGACAGGAAGGTGGTGGCGTGGATCTGCATGGCGCCCGGATCGGCGATGTGGGTGTTGCGCACCCGGAAGGCCAGCTTGGTGGCTTCGATCAGGCCATGGACGTGGGCGAACCCCTCCGCCTGCTCGGGCTTGACGCCCAGACGCTCGTAGAGGCCGAGGATCATCAGCGACGCCAGCCCCTGGGTGGGCGGCGGCGTGTTGTAGACGGTGGCGCCGTCGAGTCCCACCGACAGCGGCCGCCGCCGCACGCTGCGCTGGCGGGCGAGGTCGTCGCCGGTCAGCGGCGCCCCGACCGCCGCCAGATCGGCGGCGATGCGGCGCCCGACGCCACCCCGGTAGAAATCATCCAACCCGTCCCGCGTCAGCGACTCGAGGGTTTCCGCCAACGCCGGATTGCGGCGCGGACTGCCGGCCGGCGGCACGGCGCCGTCGTCGCCGAGGCAGAGGGCGGCGAAGCCCGGTTGGCGGGCCAGCGCATCGCGGCGACGGGCCAGCGCCCGCGCCTCGCCGGCGGTCAGCGGCACACCCTCGCGGGCATACCACACCGCATCGGCCAACAGGCGGGCGAGGCTCAGGCGGCCGTCCCAGCGCTGCGACAGCTCAAGCGCCGACTGCCAGCCGGAGATGGTGCCGGCGACCGTGGCGCAAGCCAGTGGCCCCACCGCCGGCACGGCGTTGAGACCATGGGCGCGGTAGGTTTCCGGCGTCGCCTTGCGTCCGGCGGCGCCGCTGCCGTCGATGGAAACCACCGGCCGGCCGGGCTCGGAAATCAGCCAGAAGCCATCGCCGCCAAGGCCGTTCATGTGCGGGTAGACGACGGCGCAGGTGGCGGCGGCGGCGATCATCGCCTCCACCGCGTTGCCGCCCTCGCGCAGCACCGCCGCCCCCGCCTGCGCCGCCAGCGCGTGGGGGGCCGTGACCATGCCGCGTCGTGCATAAGAGGTGTGGAGCATGCCGCCTCGTCCTGACTCTTCGGCCACATTGTTGAAAAAGAAGACGAAAGGGTAAAGCGTTTATCCGCGCTGGCCGGATTGCGCCAGACGCGGCGGCGGTGAAGGCGACGGCCGCCTTGCCCTCGGGGGCGGGTTCGTATACATCAACCGCCTTCCATATTCCCCGCCGCCCCGACCGTCAGTGCAGGACCGCCGAGCATGGCCCAGGACTACACCACCGCCGTCTACATTCCCATCGCCTGGGAACTGTTCCACCGCGACACCCGCGCCCTGGCCCACAAGCTGATGGAATCGGGCGCCGGTCCGTTCAAGGGTATCGTCGCCATCACTCGCGGCGGCCTCATCCCCGCCTCCATCCTGGCGCGCGAGCTGGACCTCCGCCTGATCGACTGCATCGGCGTCGTCACCTACGACGACCGCGTGGCCGGCAAGCCGCAGGTCATCAAGGCAGCCTCGGCGGTGGACAACGACGGCGAGGGCTGGCTGATCGTCGATGATCTGGTCGACAGCGGCGTCACCGCCCGCGAGGTCAAGCGGCTGCTCCCCAAGGCCCACCTCGCCACCGTCTACGCCAAGCCGGCCGGCCAGAACGAGGCGCATACCTTCGCCGTGCCGATCAAGGAAGGCGTCTGGCTGCTGTTCCCCTGGGACGCCGAACTGATGCCCAACGAGCCGTTGGCCCGCCAAGGGCGGAATCCGAAGTAAGTTTGGTTTTTTCTGGTCCCTCAAGCGCCGGGCGGCCGCTCCTCGCGGCCTTGGCTCTCGCCGCTTCGCGGCGGCGCGCGGTCGCGCTTGCCGCCCTGCGGGCGGGGCCGAGGTTCGGCGTTAGGGAGGAGTGGTTGTAAAGGAAGGCCGGCCACCTCAGCGTTCCGCCGCCAAGCCCTTCAGCGACAGCAGCCCCCCGGCGGCGGCCTGTTTGATGGTGTCCAGGGCCCGGTCCAGCTCCTCCGCCCGGTCGCGCAAGTCGCGCAGTTCGTCCAGTTCCTGCCGGCTCGGCGGGTTCTTGGCCTGGGCCATGGCCAGCGCGGTGCCGACGTAACGGGCGCGGTAGGTGCTGATCTGGCGGGCGAGGTCGATCAGTTCGCGCGGGTCCACTTCGCCGACGAAACGACGGTAAAGGCCGCGCGCCTCCTCGTTCACCACCCCGTCCATGTGCTGGATGAACTGGGGCGCCGTGACGTAGCCGCTGGCCAGCAGAGCCTCCAGCGCCGGGCTGGGCGGTCGCCGCCGGCTGTCGCGGATGTCGTCGTCGTCCATGGGGCGAAGTCCCTTTGCCGAAATTCGCCCCACTGTGGCGCAACCCCGCCGCCTCTGCAACGTCCGGCGGCAGAAGCAGGATCAGGTGTCAGCCGCGCACGCGGTCGAGGGCGGCCCCGGCCTTGCGACGACGCACCTCCTCGGCCACCTCGCGCTCCACCACCATCTTGCCGATGGGGAACAGGCTGATGTGCGCCAGCTTCAGGTGCTGCCACGCGAAGGGAATACCGATGATCGTCAAGCCAAGCGCGATGGCCGCCATCACATGGCCGATGGCCAGCCACAGGCCCGCCAGCACGAACCACACGATGTTGCCGACGGTGCCCAGCGCGCCGGTGCCGATGTCCTCCCGCCCCGTCACGTCGGCGCGGTCCATGGTCTCACGGCCGAACGGCCAGAAGGTGAACAGGGCAATGGTGACGCAGGCCCGCGCCCACGGCAGGCCGACGATGGTGACGGCCATGATCAGCGCCGCCAGCAGCCAGACCAGTCCGGCGACGATGCCGGGGCCGAAGATCAACCACAGAATGTTGAGGATAAGGCTCATGGAGTCACCCGCCTGCCGAAGAAGTGCCTGATATATGGGGTGTCGACGGACGTCGCCACACCCTGTCCGGCGCCCGCCGGTCACGATACCCCCGTGACCGCCGGCCCGGCCTGTGCTAGCGATCAGGCAAATCCTGCACGGAGTTGCCCGTCGTGTCGCGTAACCAGTTGATGAAAGTGGCCGCCGCCGTGGCGGTGGTGTTCATGGTGGCGCTGCTCGCCCGCACCCAGATGGTCGAGCCGCGCGGCGCCACGCTGCTGTGCGCCAGCGATCAGGCGCCGTGGTGGTGCCCCTTGCGCAACGCCCTGGTGCCGGTCTTCCAGTGGTATGTGTTCGGCATCGTCAGCGTCGTCGCCGGACTGGTCGGTCTGGTGTTCGGCGGCCGCGCCTGGGGCGTGACCGCCCTGTGCGCCGGTGCCGCCGGGCTCGTGCTGTACAACGCCGAGCCGGCGGCGATCGGGTTCGTTCTGGGTCTGATCGTCGTCACGCGGCGGCGGGAGCCGTCGCGCCGGCGCGGCCGAAAGCTCCGCTGAGCAGGGTCGGCGCCGCCAGCAGCAGCGCCGTTGCCGCCCACATCCAGGCATGGGTGTTGAGCGGCCCTTCGTTGGCCAGCACGCCGAGGCCGGTGGCCGCCAGCAGCAGCGCCACGGCGCGGCGCTCCGGCGGCTGCTTTTCCAACGGCACCAGGGCGCACAGCACCGCCGGGATGAGGAACATGCTCACCGGCAGGTCGCGGTAGCGGCTGTTAAACACCAGACCGAGGCCGGCCACCGTCATGGCGCAGGTGGACAGGAAGGCGATGTCCGCCATCCGCAGCCGGCACGGCAGGCCCGCCGCCAGCCGCAGACCGGCGCCGGCCACGCCGACGCTGATCGCCAGCCACCCCAGGTTCACCGCCCATTCGGTCGCCCAGCGGCTGGCATCCAGCGCGTGCCAGAACTGCAACACCAGGACGCAGCCGGAGAACACGCCGCCCGCCGCCAGAATGCCGAAACCGACGGGGCCCGGCCGCTCGCGCCGGATCACCGCCGCCAGCAGCGGCAGCAGGCCGAAGGCGATGCCCCCCGCCAGCCAGAGCAGGGCGTCCGGCCGCTCCACCACCGGGCCGGCGACCGATGCCTTCACCCCACGCTCGGCATCGAACACGCCCCAGGCCCCGCCGACGGTGCCTTCCAGCTCCCGCTTCCACGGCTGGTCGAAGGCCTCGATGATATTGTACGCGGCGCCGGTGTCATGGGCGGCGGTCAGGATGCCGCGGATGAACAGGGCCTGGTTGACCAGCGACGGTTCGGCATCCTCGCGTCGGCGCCCTTCCGACGGCCAGCCGGTCTCGCCGATGAGAATGGGCTTGGGAGCGAAGTGTTGGGTCATGTCGGCCCACACCGCCATCACATGGGCCACCGCTTCCTCCACCGTGGTCGGATCGTCCTCCCAATAGGGCAGGATGTGGACGGTGACGAAATCCACCACCTCGGCCAGTTCGGGATGCTCGGTCCAGAATTCCCACACATCGGCATAGGTCACCGGCACCGGATGGTGCAGCGCCGCCTTCACCTGACCGATGTAGCGGGCCAGCGACGCCGCCGTCTGTTCGCCGCGCAGCAGCACCTCGTTGCCGATGATGAGCCCCTTCAGGGCCTCCGGGTGGGCATTGGCGACGGCGATGAGACGGGTCAGTTCCTCCTGGTTGTCCTCCTCCTCGCGGCCGATCCAGGCCCCGGCATAGACGCCGAGGCCATGGCGGTGGGCGATCTCCGCCACCTTGTCGAGGCCCTGCCCCGTGGCGTAGGTGCGCACGCAGCGGGTGAAGGTGGACAACACCGCCATGTCCTCCTCGATCTGCGCCGGCGGGATGACCAGCGTTTCGTCGAAGGGGGTCTGATGCCTGTTGTAGGGAGCATAGGACACGCAGGCGACCTTCCCGTCCGGCCCGTCCGGAACCGGCACCGGGCGGGCCCGGCTGGCGATGAAGGCAACGGCGAGGACCGCACACACGGCGGTCACGAGCAGCGCGAGGCGGCGGCCCATGATGATCTTCACCCGGAGAAATTGGAGAACGACAGAGCGAAGCTCTACGCCCAATTCGCCGCCACCGCCAGAGGATTTTGCGGCGCGGCATGACGGCATCGGCGGGCTCGCCCTGGGAGGGCGGATTCGGTATACCCTCGGCAAGGGCATCCGCCGGGTCATATACGTTGTTACAGCCGGACACCCGCTTGGACGCCTGTGTGCCCTCCCCCGTTAGGGGTAGTCTCGGTGAAACAAGAACCGGCGTTGCGGCGGCCCGACGGGATGGAGCGACAGCGTACACATGGCCCACATGGACGGCGGCGGCGGACGTCGGCTGAGTGATCGGCTGGACTGGTCCTCCGAGGCGGAGCTGGAAGCGGTGGTGACGCGGCCCATGGACCCGCCGTCGCCGCCGCGCGGCCTGTTCGGACGCCTGCAAGCCCGTCTGCTGCTGGTGCTGGTGCTCGCCGCCCTGCCGGTGTTCGGCCTGGAGGTCTGGCGCGGTCTCGCCCTGCGCGAGGATGCCATCACCCGCGCCGAACGCGATGCCCTGTCCCTTGCCCGCACGCTCGCCGCCCAGCACCGCCTGTTGGTGGAGGAAGGCCGTCGCGGCCTGGCCCTGCTGGCGGCGGCGCCGGCGGTGGTCGAAGGCGTGCCGTCCTGCGGTGACAGCCTGAGCAGCACGGCCGCCCGCCTGGGCGTGGTCACCGGCGTCTCGCTCATCCGCCCCGACCTCATGGCCCTGTGCAGTGCCGGTGCCAGCGCCCCCAGCCCGGAACTGGCCAGCACCGTCGCCCACGACGCCCTGCGAACCGGCCGCTTCGCCACCGGCGAGGTGATCCAGCCCGGCCTGCGGGCGCGCCCCGTGCTGCCGGTGGCGCAGCCGGTGCTCGATCCTCTGGGCGAGCCGCGCACCGTGCTGGCCGCCACCCTCGATCTGCTGTGGTACAGCCCGCGACTGGCGGAATTGCTGCCCGACCGCACCGACGTGCTCGTCCTGACCGACCGCGACGGGCGCATCATCACCACCGTGCCGGAGATGGCGCAGCTCACCGGCCGCCCACTCGGCGACGCCGATGCCGCCGCCGCCGCCGGCACCGCCGCCGAGTCGGTGCTGCGGCGCTCCGAACTCGACGGCCGGCCGGTGATCTTCGCCTTCGCCGGACACGAAGGCGGTCTGTCGGTGGGGGTCGCGGTGGACCGCGACAGGGCGCTCGGCGCCGCCAACACCGCCATGGCCCGCGGGCTCGGCCTGTTGACGCTGGTGTTCTCCGTTGGCGTCATCGGCGCCGGACTGGCCGCCAAAGCCATGGTCGTCGTACCGCTCAGACGCCTGGAGAAGGCCACCCGCAGCCTCATCCGGGGCGACTTCGCCCAGCGCCTCGGCCCTCCATACGGCGGCACCCAGGAGTTGGCGGACCTGTCCCGCGCCTTCGACCAGTTGACCGAGCGCCTGGCCAATCGGGAAGCGGCGCTCATCACCAGCGAGACCCAGCTGTCGGTCAAGCGCCAGAGCGAGGAACGTTACCGCGCCCTGGTGGAACTGGCGCCGGAAGCCATCGTGGTGCAGGCCCGTGGCGCCATCCTCTACGCCAACTCCAAGGCCGTCAGCCTGTTCGGCGCCGGCCGCCTGGAGGACCTTCTGGCCCGACCGCTGCTCGACATCGTCGATGCCGAGGACCGCGACTCCGTCCGCAAGGGCATCGTCGATGCCCGCACCGACGGCGCCGTCACCCTGTTCGAGTTGCGCCTGACCCGGCTGGACGGGCAGGCATTCTACGCCGAGGTGGTGGTCGGCCCCATGGGCTACGGCGGCCGCATCGCCACCCACCTGATGATCCGCGACGTCACCGACAGCCGCGATGCCCGCGAGCGCCTGCGAGAGAGCGAGGAACGCTATCGCGCCCTGGTGGAAACCTCGCCGGACATGGTGCTGGCCCATGATCGCGGCCGCGTCGTCTTCGCCAACCGCCGCGCCGCCGAGCTGTTCGGCGAAGCGGACCCGGCGGCTCTGGTCGGGCGGTCGCTGATCGATGCCGTCGTGCCGGAACAGCGTCCGTTGGCCGAATCGCGTGTTGCCTCCTTTTACGCCGATCCGCGCCCGCTGGAGCGGGTGGAGATGCGCCTGCAACGGCCGGACGGCCGTCAGGTGGTGGTCGAGGTGGTGTCCGCCCCGATCACCTTCGCCGGCCGGCTGTGCATCCATACGGTGTTGCGCGATGTCACCTTGCGCCGCGCCGAGCAGGCGAGCGTCGCCCAATCGGCCAAACTGGCGACCCTTGGCGAACTGGCCGCCGGCATGGCGCACGAACTGGCGCAGCCCATGAACATCATCCGCATGGCGGCGGAAGCGGCGCTGCTGCGCCTGGACCTGAGCGACAGTGCCGAGGACGACGTCCAGAAACGGTTCGAGCTGATCGCCGGTCAGGCCGGCCGCATGGGCGAAATCATCGACCACATGCGCATCTTCACCCGGCGCGACGAAGGACCGGAGGAACTGTTCGATGCCGCCGCCGCGGTGCGCGCCGCCCTCACCCTGGTCGATCACACCCTGGTTGGCGACAGCATCGCCGTCCACACCGATCTTCCGGCGGTCGGGGTCGCGTGCGTGCGCGGCCGCGCCGTGCAACTGGAACAGGTGGTGCTCAACCTGCTGACCAATGCCCGCGACGCGGTGCTGGAACGGCGCACGGGCGGCGCTCTCCCCCCGGGATGGCGCCCGACCATCGCGCTCGGCTGCCGGGTCGAGGGCGACGAGGTGGTGATCTCCGTCGAGGACACCGGCGCCGGCATCCCCCCCGAGGTGCTGCCGCGCCTGTTCGAGCCGTTCTACACCACCAAGCCGGCCGGCATCGGCACCGGCCTCGGCCTGTCCATCAGCGATGGCCTGCTGCGCGCCATGGGCGGCCGCATCACGGTGGAACCGCGACCAGCCGGCGCCGGCGCGCGGTTCGTGGTGACCCTGCCGCTCATCGCCACCGACTGCATCACCTGCGCCACGCCGCCGCCGGCCACCGTGCGGCCGCCGCCGCGCCCGCTTCCCCCCTCGACGTCCGCCGACGAGGACGACGACGAGGAAGCCTCCGCCCTGGTGCCGCACGTCCTGGTCGCCGACGACGAGCGCGAGGCGGCGGTGCTTATGGCCGACTACCTGCGGGCCTGCGGCAATCGCGTCACCATCGCCCGCGACGGCGAGGAAGCGACGGAGGCCTTCATGCGCGACCCCGCCGATGTGCTGATCACCGACCTGCGCATGCCCCGCTGCGATGGACGCAACCTCATCGTCCGCCTGCGGGCGCACATGCCGGACCTGCCGGTCATCGTCGTCACCGGCCATGTGGGCGAACAGGAGGCCCGCACCTTGCAGGCCGACGACGACGTGGCGGCGGTGCTGCGCAAGCCGGTGAGCCTGCGGCGGGTTGCCGATCTGGTGGAGGATTTGTTCGCCACCGCCACCTGACGGGTGCGTTCCCGCCGATTCGCGCTCCTTGCGCCCAAGAGCCCCCAACCCCTATAGTGGCAGGCGCTACCCATTGCGGGGATGGTGCGGGGTTTACGATGAAAGTGTTGCTTGCCGACGACCATACCCTGGTTCGCCAGGGCTTGATGCCGTTCATCGGCATGCTGGCACCCGATGTCGCCATTGTCGAAGCGGATACGCTGGATGAGGCGTTGGCGAGGGCCCAGACGGAGCAACCGCTCGACCTCGTGCTGCTCGACCTCAACATGCCCGGCATGAACCGGCTGGAGGGGCTGGGGCGGCTGCGGCAGGCGCTGCCAACGACTCCAGTCGTCATCCTCACCGGGTCGGTGGAAGCCGATGACGTGCATGAGGCGGCCGAGGCCGGTGCCGCCGGCTACATCCCCAAAACCCTGAACTCCACCGCCATGGTCAATGCCCTGCGTCTGGTGCTGTCCGGCGAACGGTATTTCCCCTCCTTCGCCTTCCAGCCCAAGCGCCTGGCCGAACCGGTGGCGCCGGTGACTCCCGTGGTGTCCGACAACCCGCTGTGCCGGCTGGACGAGCGGGAGCGCCAGATCGTCGGCATGATGGTCGACGGCGCGACCAACAAGGTGATCGCCCGCGAAATGGGCCTTCAGGAAGTGACCATCAAAGTCCACACGCGCAAAATCTACCGCAAGCTGGGCGCCGCCAACCGCAGTCAAGCCATTCGCATCATCATGGAAAGCGGCTGGGCGGCCCGGGCCTGAACCCACCCCGACCTTCAGGGGCCGTGGCATGCGGGGCCGGATCAGACGAGCGCGCATGGGAGAGCGGGCTCCCGGAGGGGACCAGGAGCCCGCTATCAATCCTTCCCGTCTGCGGTCGTCCTTAGGGGGCGAGTGGGGGCGGCCCCCTAGGTGCGGTGTGGGGTGCGGCGGGAGCGACCAGTCCGGGAAGGACCATGGGTCAACCCTACCACCGGCTGTTATGATCGGCAGGTGCGGAAAGGTTGACTGCCGCGCCCGGAAGCATACGACGGCATCAACTTAGGTATAAGATCACTTCACGCCCCCGAAAACCGCCGGCAAAGACCGAGAACCGCATCGGTAAACACGCCCTCCAGCGGATCCTGCGTCAGCCCCCAGGCGGCTTTGACCCCTGTGAAATGTCGGGTATAGGCGCAGCGGGCGCCCCAGGCCGGCGGCAGCCATGCCAGGGGATCCCCATCCCCCTTGGAGCGGTTGGCCGAAGCCGAGACGGTGAGGAGATTGCCGGGATCATTGGCGAAGGCGGCGCGGCGGGCGGCGTCCCAGGCATCGGCGCCACTTCGATGCGCCTCCTTCAGCGGCACCAGATGGTCCACGTCGAGGGCGGCCGGATCGGTGAACACCTCACCGGTATAGGCATCCCGCCAGCGGCCCGCGGCAACGCGGCACCCGCCGGCGTCCCAGCGCACCGGCTCCAGACTGTCGCGGGCGAGGATCTCCTGGCGGGTATCGCGGCAATCCCCGTCGCCATCGAGCCAGTGGGCATAAAGATCGCGGCCGTAGGGCTGGGCCAGCGGTCGCATCAACTCGCTCTCACGGCCTTCAAGAATGGCGGCTCCGATCGCCAGCAGCAGCGCCAGCCAGCGCACCGGGCGCGGCAGGCGCGACCACGGCAACCGACCCAGCGACCGGCGTCCCCGGCGGACGGTCCCCCGAGGTCTACGGGACGAACGGATAACGGCCATACCCCCCTCACGCCAGACCGTCGGCGCGGCATCGGCAGGCCGGCGGCGACGGACGGAGACAGCAGAACCGGTGGCCAGCCTCGGCGAGGCAGCACCGGCGCCGCACTATCCCCGCCGCCTCCCTTGCGGTCAACCACCGTGGGTGGGGGTCAGAGCAGTTCCACCTGTTGTGCCATGGGGCCCTTCTTGCCCATGCGGGTTTGCAGGCGCACCCGCTGGCCGCTGTCGAGCAGCGATACCCCGGAACGTTGCAGGGCGCCGATGCCGACGAAGACATCCTTGCCGCCGGCATCCGGGGTGACGAAGCCGAACCCCTTCTCGGGACTGAAAAACTTCACCACCCCCTCGACTGCTCCGACACCGGCTCGATCCTCGCCGCCGCCCGATGGGAGTGGATCGGCGGCGGAGGCGTCGATGGAGTCGATGGACGCCACCTGCGGCCCCTTGGGTCCCAGTTCGACCTCGCAGACCATTGCGGTGCCGGGGGCGACATCGCGCAGGCCGGCGCGTTCGACGGCGGAAATATGCAGGAAAGCATCAGGGGTTCCGTCGGTGAAGGCGACGAAGCCGAAGCCCTTGGTGGCATTGAACCACTTCACCGTGGCGGTGACCCCGGACCGGACAGGCCCCGAAGGGCGCGACGTGCGAGACTGACTCACGGGCAGACTACCTTGGATGAAAGACCACACCGAAGATTGCCCGATTCGGCTCCACCCTCCGTACCTATGGTGGACGACGAATCGTCAATGCGCTGGAGCAACAACCGACTCGCGCCCTCCGTTCCACGCTGTCTTCGGCACGGCGGTGCGCTAGACTGTCGCCCCGAAAAGTGCCCATCAGGAGGTCATGCCCATGGGGGTCCGTCGCCTGCTCGACGATTGCTGCGGAGCCGCCAAGCGGCTGATGCCGCTGGACGAAGCGCTCGCGGTCATCGACCGCGATCTGGTGCCGGTCACCGATGTGGAACCGGCGCCCCTGTGGGCGGCGCTCGGACGGGTGCTGGCCCATGACGTGGTATCGGGGGTCGATCTGCCGCCGGCGACCAATTCGGCCATGGACGGCTATGCCCTGGCCACCGCCGACGTTGCCGGCGAAACCGAGACGGTGCTGCCCGTTTCCGGCCGTCAGGCCGCCGGCCGTCCGCTGGAGGGCGAGGCACGGCCGGGGGCGGCCGTCCGCATCTTCACCGGCGCGCCGTTGCCGTCCGGTTGCGATGCCGTGGTGATGCAGGAAGAGGTGTCCCTCCAGCCAGACGGCCGGGTGGCCATCCCGCCCGGCGTCAAGCCCGGCCGCAATGTCCGGCCAGCCGCCGAGGACGTCGCCGCCGGCGCCATCGTGCTGCGCGCCGGCTGCCGCCTGCGGGCGCAGGACATCGCCATGGCCGCCGCCGTCGGCCGGGCCGACCTGACCGTGAGCCGGCCCTTGCGGGTGGCGCTGTTCTCCACCGGCGACGAACTGCACGAACCCGGCGGACCGCTGCCGCCGGGCGGCATCTACGACAGCAACCGCCACACCCTGCGAGCCATGCTGGCCGGTCTGCCGGTGACCGCCACCGATCTTGGCCGGCTCGCCGACGATCCGGCGGTGGTCCGCCGTGCCCTGGAGGCGGCGGCCCTCGACCACGACGTGGTGATGACCACCGGCGGCGTCTCGGTCGGCGAGGAAGACCATGTGCGGCAGGCGGTGGAGGCCCAGGGCGCCATCACCTTCTGGCGCCTGAACATCAAGCCGGGCAAGCCGGTGGCCCTCGGGCGGCTGGGCGAGACGGTGTTTCTCGGTTTGCCCGGCAACCCGGTGGCGACGGTGGTGACCTTCCTGCTGGTGGCGCGACCGATCCTGCTGCGGCTGGCGGGCGCCAGCGACATCCGCCTGCGCCGCTTCCGGGTGCCGGCCGGGTTCTCCTACGTGAAGAAAGAGGGCCGGCGGGAGTTCATCCGCGTCCGCCTGGAGACCCAGGCCGACGGCACCACCATCGCCCGGCTGAACCGTGGCCAGGGCTCGCACATGATCAGTTCGCTGGTGGAGTCGCACGCCCTCGCCGAACTTGCCGAGGACAGCCCCGGCGTGACCGACGGCGAGTTGCTGACGATCATCCCCTTCCCCGACACCATGGCGGGGTGACGCGCGCGCCGCCCCGGCCTTTTGAACCACCAAGTCACCAAGACACCAAAAGGGCTGCCCCCTGCGCCATCGTCGCCGCAGGGGGCAGCCCTTTTGGTGTCTTGGTGGTTGGACTCGTCCGCCGTCAGTGGCGGGGCCGCATGGTGCGCTGGATGCTCTCGCCGATGAAACGGGCGACGGCGAAGCAGGCCCCGAAGGTGATGACAAGGCCGAGAGCAACCTCCCACAGGTTGCCCGACAGCCAGCGGGCGGCATCGCCCTTGATCACCATCATCTCGATGACCAGCCAGATCGCGATGGGCGCGATCATGAAAACCGGCAGCAGAATCGGCAGAAAACGCATGGCCCGGACCCTTTCGGCGGCTGAGAAACGTTCTGCCGTCGAGCCTAGGCGCCAAGGCCGGCGTGCCCCATGACAATCCGCAATCGTCGGCAAAAATAGTTCCCGGCACCGGATCATGCCAAGCCGCAATGAGAGCGACTCATTGTGGCTTGATATCAGTCGCCGACAACCGCCGTCGCCAGCTTGTCGGGGGACTGCTTGGCGTCTTTCTTCAGGCGGGCGATGAGCGTGCTCAGGTCATCGATTGTGCCCATGGCATGGCCAGCCGGCAGCACCACCAGGGCGGCGGAGGCCGACAGCAGCGGCATGTGCCGCACCTCGCCCTCTCGGTTGCGGGCGACGATATAGCCCTGACGTCGCGCCTCCTCGTCGTAGAAGCTTTCGACATCACGGCGGAACCGGCCCACCGCTGCCCGCACCAGATGCTCCGCCTCGGCGGGAGCGAAGTTGCGGAAGGCGGCGAAGAAGTCGTCCCCGCCGACATGGCCGATGAACACATCCTGGTTCGGCAGGTCGCTGCGCAGGATGTCGGCGAACAGGGTGATGGCGCGGTCGCCCTGGCGGAAGCCGTACTTGTCGTTGAACGGCTTGAAGTTGTCGAAATCGATATAGGCGATGACGAACGACGCCTCGGTCTCGGCCAGGGCACGGCCAAGGTATTCGTTGATCAGATTGTTGCCGGCCAGCTTGGTCAGCGGGTTCTGGTCGCGGGCCAGAGCCAGGTTCTTGTCGGAGATCACCCGCAGCAGCGACCGCGCCGACAGGAAGCCGACATAACGGTTGTCCTGGACGATGATGATGCCCTCGCTTTCCTCCCGGGCGACGGAGAACACCTCCAGGATCGTCTCGGCACGGGTGTTGATGTCCGTCACCGGGCACTTCCACACGAAGTCCTTCAGCTTGCGGCCGAACGCCTTGTTGCTCATCAGCTCCTTGCCGTAGAGCGAGTAGGTGTAATCCTTGAGGTCCATTTCGCGGATGATGCCGAGCGGCTCGCCATGCTCGTCCACCACCGGGAAGAAGGTGGATGTCTTGTCGCGGCGGAAGCGATCGAACACCGCCGTCATGTCGACGCCGTAGACAATCGGCTTGATGGGCTCGATCCACTGGGCGATCAGCTTCTGGTCGCCGCTGGTGTGGCGGCGGTCGGCGGCCGCAAGGTCGGCGATATGGCCGTAGACCGGCATCAGGCGGGCGGCCTCCAGGGTCGGCTTTTGCACCAGCCAGCCTTGCACCAGATCGATGCCGATGTCGCGGCAGATGAGAAACTCCTTCTCCGTCTCCACCCCCTCGGCCACCACCAGAATGCCGAGCAGGTGGGCGACGTTGACCATGTGGTTGAGGAACAGCTTCTTGCGGCTGTCGGCGGCGATGTCGTCGATGAAGAAGCGGTCGATCTTGATGAATTCCGGCTGCGCGTAGTGCAGCAGCGGCAGGCCGGAATAGCCGTCGCCGAAATCGTCCACCGCGATCTTGCCGCACAACTGCCGCAGACGGGTGATGGCCTCGCGCCCGGCGGCGGTGGCATAGCCGCGGTCACGCTCGCTGATCTCGATGATCAGGCTGCTGTCGGTCAGCCCATGAACCTTCATCATGGCGTGCAACAGGCGGTCGAAGTGATCGAGATCGCCAAGGGTGCGGCCGTCGATGTTGAGGAACAGCTTGACGTCGCGGTAATGGGGCAGCGCCACCAGCTTGCGCATGGCCTTGTCGGCCAGCAGCGCCTCCATGTCCGCCAGCACGCCGTCTTCGGCGCAGGCGCTCAGAAAGGCGGCGATGGAGGTGAACCCGGCGACATCGGTGCCGCGCACCAGCGCCTCGTACCCCAGACACCGGCCGGTATGGATGTTGACGATGGGCTGCAACGCCACGTCCAGCACCAGGGCCGCCGCCAGCCAACGCGGCGGCAGCACCACCGGCGAATCCTTGGAGTACGACGGCTGGTAATGGCTGTCGCGGGTCAGCTGAATCAGCTCGCGCGTGGCGCTTTCGGCGTTCAACACCTGCCTCCGATTCCCGTGGTCCGGTGCCGCCGGTCGCCGTGTTACGGTCGACACGGACGCGGCCACGGTCTACATCCATCACCGGTGGGCGCAGCGTCAACGCCCGTGCGGCCCGGCAACAAAAATTTCATTCCATCCGAAAATGTCGTCGCGGCCGGCAACCGACGTGTTTCTACCTATGTTTCAGGATGTTACCCCATGAGTACCCGCACCCGAGGCCGCCCCGGCAACCGCCGCTCCGCCGCGCCCCCGCCCGCCATTGAGGTGGAGGTGACCGAAGTCGGCGCCCGTGGCGACGGACTCGCCAGCCTGGACGGCTCGCCGCTCTATGTGCCGCTGACGCTGGCCGGGGAGCGGGCACGGGTGCGCCCCGGCGAGTCTCGCGGCGACGGCCGGTCGGCGGTTCTGGAAGACGTGCTGACGCCCTCGCCGGCGCGGGTCACGCCGCCCTGCCCGCAGTTCGGCGCCTGCGGCGGCTGTCAGTTGCAGCATATGGCTCCGGTGGCGTTGGCCGCCTGGAAGCGCGATCTGGTGGTGCGGGCGCTGGCCCGCCGGGGCTTCAGCCAGGCGCCGGTGACGGATACGGTGTCGCTGCCGCCCGGCACGCGCCGACGCGCCACCTTCGCCGTGGCCGGACGCGGCGCCAGCCTGACCTTTGGCTTCAACGCCCGCGCCAGTCACCGGGTGGTGCCCATCGACCGCTGTCTGCTGCCCGAGCCGGCCTTGTGGGCGCTGGTCGCCCCGCTTCGGCGGCTGCTGGCCGGTTTGCCGACCCCGCCGCGCGGCGGCGACGTGACGGTGACCCTCACCGACAGCGGCGCCGACGTGGTGATCGACCTGACCGAGCACCCCGACCTCGCCGGCTGGGAGGCGTTGGCCGCCTTCGCCGTCGACCATGACCTCGCCCGCCTGTCGCTGCGGGTCGCCGGCGCCACGCCCGAGGTGGCGGCGGAACGGCGGCTGCCGCTGGTCCGGCTGGGCGGGGCGGCGGTGCCGCTGCCAGCGGGTGGCTTCCTGCAACCGAGCAAGGCCGGCGAACGGGCATTGGTCGAGCGGGTGCTGGCGGCGGTGGCGACGGCGCCGGCCGGGGCGGTGGCCGATCTGTTCGGTGGCATCGGCACCTTCGCGCTGCCGCTGCTGGCTTCCGGCCGCACCGTGCATCTGGCGGAAGGCGCCAAGGCAGCGGTGGCGGCGGTGGCGGCGCTCGGTCTGCCCGGCCTCACCACCGAATGCCGCGACCTGTTCGACCGCCCCCTCACCGGCAAGGAGTTGACCCGCTTCGCCGCCGTCGTCTTCGATCCACCACGGGCCGGTGCCGCCGCCCAAGCGGAAGCCCTGGCAGCCGACGGGCCGCCGCTGGTGGTGGCGGTGTCCTGCGCCCCCGCCACCTTCGCCCGCGACGCGCGTTTGCTGGCGGATGGCGGCTACCGGCTGGAGAGCGCCACCCCAGTGGATCAGTTCCCGTGGTCGGCCCATGTGGAGGTGGTCGCCGTGTTCCGCCGGTAGTCCCCGCGCCGCCTGAAGCGTTGCAGCAGAAGATGCAGCGACGGGAGGGCGGCCGATGATGACCTTGCAGGAGGTCCTGACGGAGTTTCACCGCTACATCGGCGACGATGCCGACACCATCACCTGGTGGCAGATGAGCCTGCGGGCCCTGCTGCTGTTCCTGTGGGGCCTGCTGCTGATGCGCCTGGGCGGCCGTCGCGCCATCGGCGGCAGCAGCGCCTTCGACATCCTGCTGGCGGTGGTGCTGGGGTCGAGCATCAGCCGCGCCATGACCGCCGGCGCCACCTTCTTTCCCACCATCATCGCCATGACCGTGCTGGTCGCCCTGCATGCGGTGCTCACCCGCCTCAGCTTCCGCTGGGGACTGGTCGGCGTGCTGGTGAAGGGGCGGGATACCCAATTGGTGCGGGCCGGCGCCCTCGACTGGGACGCCATGCGCCGCACCGGCATCACCGAGCGCGACCTGCGCGAAGCCGCCCACCGGCGCGGCTTGGCCGGCGTCGAGGACATCCGCGACGCCTATATCGAACGCAGCGGCGCCATCACCGTGATCCCCAAGGACAACGGCGGCACCTGAGCGGTGCCCGCGAAAAAACGCCCCGCGGGTGCCGGACCCGCGGGGCGACAAGGCGGGATCGGGCAGGGAGACCGATCCAGGGCCGTCTCAGAGCGACCGGCTGATGACCAGCCGCTGGATCTCGCTGGTGCCTTCGTAGATCTGGCAGACGCGGACGTCGCGATAGATGCGCTCCACCGGGAAATCGGCGAGGTAGCCGTACCCGCCGTGAATCTGGATGGCGTCGGAACACACACGCTCCGCCATTTCCGAGGCGAACAGCTTGGCCATGCTGGCTTCCTTCAGGCACGGCAGGCCGGCATCGCGCAGGGACGCGGCGTGCAGCACCATCTGGCGCGCCGCCTCGATCTGCGTCGCCATGTCGGCCAGCTTGAAGGCCACCGCCTGATGTTCGATGATCGGCTTGCCGAAGGTGTGGCGGTCGCGGGCATAGGCCAGCGCCGCCTCATAGGCCGCCCGCGCCATGCCCACCGACTGGGCGGCGATGCCGACGCGGCCGCCTTCCAGGTTGGCGAGCGCGATCTTGTAGCCCTGGCCTTCCTCCCCCAGCATCAGGTCGGCCGGCAGGCGCATGTCCTCGAAGGCGATCTGGCAGGTGTCGGAGGCGTGCTGGCCGAGCTTGTCCTCCACCCGCACCACCTGATAGCCCGGGGTGTTCGTCGGCACGATGAAGGCGCTGATGCCCTTCTTGCCGGCTTCCGGGTCGGTGACGGCGAAGGCGATAATGACATCGCCCGACTTGCCCGAGGTGATGAACTGCTTGGCGCCGTTCAGCACCCAATGGTCGCCGTCGCGGCGGGCGCGGGTCTTGAGGCCGGAGGCATCGGACCCGACGTGCGGCTCGGTCAGGGCGAAGCCGCCGAGCATCTCGCCACGCGCCAGCGGCTTCAGGAAGCGTTCCTTCTGCGCCTCGGTGCCGTACTTCAGGATGGGGGCGCAGCCGACCGAGTTGTGAACGCTCATGATGGTGGAGACGGCGCCGTCACCGGCGGCGATCTCCTCCAGCGCCAGGACATAGGAGATGTAGTCCGTGGCGGCGCCGCCCCATTCCTCGGGTACGGTCATGCCCATGAAGCCCAGTTCGCCCATCTCGGCGATGGCTTCCTTGGGGAAGCGGTGCTCCCGGCTCCACTGCTCGGCGAAGGGCTTGAGACGGTCGCGCGCGAAGCTGGCCGCCGTCTCCTGGATCATCTTCTGGTCTTCGGTCAGGATCATGGTCGCGGTCCTTTTTTGTTTGTGCCCCTCAGGCGCCGGGCGGGCGCTGCTCGCGCCCTTGGCTCCCGCCGCTCGCGCGGCGCCGGCGCGGTCGCGCCGGGGGTGGTTATCTCGTCCCTCAGGCGCCGGTTATAAGATCTTCGTGCCCGCTGTTACTTCGCCGGCATGCGGATGGCGCCGTCCAGGCGGATCACCTCACCGTTGAGGTAGCCGTTTTCGGCGACGTGACGGACCAGGGCGGCGAATTCCGCCGGCTTGCCCATGCGCTGGGGGAACGGGACCATGGCGTTCAGGGTATCCTGCACCTCGGCCGGCATGCCCGCCATCATCGGCGTCTCGAAGATGCCCGGCGCGATGGTGACGACGCGGATGCCCGAGCCTGCCAACTCGCGCGCCACCGGCAGGGTCAGCCCGACCACGCCGGCCTTGGAAGCGGCATAGGCGGCCTGACCGATCTGGCCATCAAAGGCGGCGATGGAGGCGGTGTTGACGATGACGCCGCGTTCGCCCGTGGTGGCGGCAGGCTCGTTCTTCATCATCGCCTCGGCGGCCAGCCGCAGCATGTTGAAGGTGCCGATCAGGTTGATGTTCACCGCGCGGGCGAAGCTCTCCAACCGGTGCGGCCCCTTGCGACCGACCACCTTCTCGCCCGGCGCGATGCCAGCGCAGTTGACCAGCCCGTCGACGCGGCCGAAGCCGTCCAGCGCCGCCTGGATGGCGGCCTGGGCATCGGCCTCGGCGGTGACGTCGGCGGCGACGCATTTCGCCTGGCCGCCCAGTTCGGCGGCCTTGGCGGCGGCCGCTTCACCGTTGAGGTCGACCAGCAGCACGCGGGCGCCAGCGGCCACCAGCCCCTCGGCGGTGGCGGCGCCCAAGCCGGAGCCGCCACCGGTGACGATGAAGACCTTGTCGGTGATGTTCATGATCGGTCGTCTTTCTTCCCTGGAGCCTTCCTTAGGCGCTTTCCTGCTTGCGCAGCAGGAAACGCTGGATCTTGCCGCTCGGCGTCTTCGGCAGTTCCTCGACGAAGGCGATCTCGCGCGGATAGGCATGGGCGGCAAGGCGCGTCTTCACCAGCATCTGAAGCTCTTCGGCCAGGGCCGGCGAACCCTCGTATCCCTTTTTCAGCACCACGAAGGCTTTCACGATCTCGGTGCGCTCCGGGTCGGGCTTGCCGATGACCGCCGTCTCCGCCACCGCCGGGTGTTCGATCAGGGCGCTTTCGACGTCGAACGGGCCGATGCGGTAGCCCGACGAGGTGATGATGTCGTCGCTGCGGCCGACGAAGGCGATGCTGCCGTCCTCGTTCAGTTCCACCGTGTCGCCGGTCAGGTAGTAGTCCCCCTTGAAGGACTTGGTATCCTGCTGCCAGTAGCCTTGGAACCAGAAGGCCGGAGACCCCGAGCGCACGACGGCGAGGATGCCCGGCTTATGGGGCGGCAGCGGCGTCACCGTCTCCTCGTCCACCACCGCGATGGTGTAACCCGGCAGCGGCAGGCCAGCCGATCCGGCCTCGACCGGATGCAGCAGGGCGTGATGGTTGCACACCGCCATGCCCATTTCCGTCTGACCGTAGTGGTCATAGATGGGGCAGCCGAGCGCATCGTCGAACCAGCGGATGACCTCCGGGTTCAAGGGCTCGCCCGCCGACGACACCACCCGCAGCTTGCCCTTCACCGGCGCCGCCGGCTCCTTGCCGGCGCCCATGAGCAGGCGGTAGGCGGTGGGGGCACCGGCTAGGTTGGTGATGCCGTTGTCGAGGATCACCTTGTAGGTGCCCTCCACGGTGAACGGACCGTCGTAGAGGGTGGTGGCGTGGCCCATCATCAGCGGGCCGGTGACGGCGTAGTAGAGGCCGTAAGCCCAACCGGGATCGGCGATGTTCCAGAAGCGGTCATCGGGGCGCAGATCGACCGAGAACCGCATGTACTCGTAGAACGCCACCATCGCCTTCAGCGGCACCGCCACGCCCTTGGGCAAGCCGGTGGTGCCGGAGGTGAACATCATCAGGAACGGGTCTTCGCCCGTGCGCATCACCGGGGCGAAATCCTCCGCCGCCTTGTCCATCTCGGCCGCGAAGTCGAGGTCGCCGTCGCGCGGGGCGGCGATGGTCATGATCGCCGGGCAGCCCTTGACGTCATCGAGCTTGGAGCGGTTGGCGGCGTCGGTGACCACCAGCTTGGCCTCGGAAGCGCCACAGCGGTATTCGATGGCCTTGGGGCCGAAGGCGGTGAACAGCGGCTGGTAGACAGCGCCGGCCCGCCAGGTGCCGAGGATGACCGTCAGCAGTTCGGGAATGCGCGGCAGCAGGCCGGCCACCCGGTCGCCCGGTTGCACGCCCTGGGCCTTCAGCACGTTGGCGAAGCGGGCGGCGCGCTTCTGCAACTCGGCGAAGGTGACGGTGGCGCGGGCGCCGTCCTTGTTCTCCCAGTACAGCGCCACGGCGGCGGGATCGCCGGCATGGCGGTCGCAGCATTCGACGCAGGCGTTGAGCGCGGTCAGGCTGCCGGACAGCACCTGGGAGGTCAGGACGTTGTAATCGAAGCCGGCGACATAGGAATCGTAGGACGGCATCTGGCCGTCGAGCACATCAAGATTGGCCGACATGGCGGGGCTGATCCCTCTCTTGGTTGCGTTCCGTCCACGGTAAACGCCCAAGCCCTGGCTCCCGCGTCCTGGCCCGGCGCTGGCGTTCCCGCTCTTGTTCTGGAATGAACTCTAGGACCGGCGATGGGCGTCGTCCATGACGGCAGCGGTCAGCCGCCGTGATCGCTTTTGCCACTTTCTGGCGCTACACTGGCATCCGACGACAGCGGGAGCGGAGGCGTGCGGACATGAAGGATACCGGCACGGTGGCGGTCTGCTTCGTCCATGCGGCGCTGTGGGGACTGGTGGAAAAAGGCCATGATCCCGCGCCAGTTCTGCGCAAGGCGGGCATCGCGCCGGAGGTGCTGGCCAGCCCCCGCGCGCGGGTCAGCCCGGCGGCCTACGGCATCCTCCTGAAGATCATCGCCCAGACGCTGGATGATGAGCTGTTCGGCCAGGATAGCCGTCGCATGAAGGTGGGCACCTTCGCACTGCTATGCCGCTCGCTCGTCCATGCCGAAACGCTCGGCAAAGCCCTTGACCGCATGGTCCGGTTCTTTGGCATCGTCATCGACGACGTGGTGCCAACCATCAGCCGGGGCGAGCGGATGGCAAGCCTGGTGCTGTGCCCCAGCGTCTCCCGCACACCACGCCACATCTTCCTCTATGAGACGCTGCTGACCTTCATGCACGGCATCGCCTGCTGGCTGGTACGGCGGCGCATCCCCATCCTGCGCGCCGATTTCGCCTATCCGCGCCCCGACCACGCGGCGGAATACCATGTCCTCTACAGCGCCCGCCTGCGTTTCGACCAGCCGGCCACGGCCGTCCACTTCGACGCCGCCCTGCTCGATCTGCCCTGCCTTCAGGACGAGCACACAGTGAAAGCCTTCCTGCGCGACAACCCGGAAAACATGCTGGTGAAGTACAAGAACGTCGCCAGCGACGCCAGCCGGGTGCGCCGCCTGCTGCGCGGCCTGCCGCCGCCCGAGTGGCCGGATTTCGAGACGGTGGCGGCGCAGCTTGCCACCTCGCCACCCACCCTGCGCCGCCGTCTGCGGCTGGACGGCACCAGTTTTCGCGCCATCAAGGATCAACTGCGCCGCGACATGGCGCTGACCCTGCTGACCGAGCACGGCCGGCCGGTGGCCGAGGTCGCCGTCGACCTTGGCTTCGCCGAACCAAGCGCCTTTCACCGCGCCTTCCGCAAATGGACCGGCGGCCGCCCCGGTGACTATCAGCGGCGGGAGCGGGCCGGCCGCTGAGCCCGCACGGTCACGGCTTTTTCACACGGACCCAAAACTCTAGAAATTCCGCCGAATTCCCGCCGCGCGAGAGGTCACGCGGCGGTCATCGCCGCAACGGCGTTTGGCGATGCACGTTGTACGTCCGGCCTTCGGCAGGGGACGCGCTTCGCGCCGCCCGCCGCCCGCCGCCGCTCGGTTCCACCACGACTGTCCCGACGATGACGATGAAGCGACCCCTCTTGTCCAAGCCCCTGGCGGCCCTCAGCCGGCGCAGTCTGCTCGGGGGGCTCCTGGGTGCCACGGCGCTGGGTGTTCCCGGCGCGCTGTTCGGTCAAGGCCAGCCGGTCCCGGCGGAGCCGGCGGACCCGACCGCAGCCAGCACCGGCGGCGGCGCGCCGTTCTCCTACGACTGGCTGGTGGACGAGGCCCGCCAGTTGGCGCGATCGGGGTTCCAATCCGCCGACGGCTCCCTCCCCGCCGTGCTGGCGGACCTGTCCTATGACCAGTACCGCGACATCCGGTTCCGGGCCGAGAATGCCCTGTGGCGCGACCTCTCCCCCTACGAGGTGCAGTTCTTCCACCTGGGATCGTACTTCGACCGGCCGGTGGCGGTGCATGACGTCAGCGACGGCGTGGCGCGGCCGGTGCCCTATCGCCCGGAGGACTTCCACCTCGGCCGCAACCGCATCACCGAGCCGCTGCCGGCGACCCTGGGGTTCGCCGGCGTGCGCGTCCACTATCCGCTGAACGATCCGGAACGGCTGGATGAGCTGATGGTCTTCCTCGGCGCCAGCTATTTCCGGGCGCTCGGCCGGGGCACGCAGTACGGCATTTCCGGCCGGGGCGTCGCCGTCGACACCGGCCTGCCGAAGGGCGAGGAGTTTCCCGCCTTCACCCGCCTCTATCTGGAACGGCCGCTGGAACGCGGACGGCCGCTGATGGTCTATGCCCTGCTGGACGGGCCGAGCCTGACCGGCGCCTATCGCTTCGCCATCGAGCCGGGCGAGACGACCACCATCGACGTCACCGCCCGCCTGTTCTTCCGCCAGGACATCGAGCGCCTGGGCCTGGCCCCGCTCACCAGCATGTTCGACCACGGCCCCAGCGATCCCGCCGACCACCCCGACTACCGTCCGCGCGTCCATGACAGCCAGGGGCTGCTCATGCATGCCAGCAGCGGCGAATGGGTCTGGCGACCGCTGCGCAATCCCAAATCCCTGGCCATGTCGGCGTTCCAGGAAACGCAGCCGCGCGGCTTCGGATTGGTCCAGCGGGTGCGGACCTTCGAGTCCTATGAAGACCTGGAAGCCCGCTACGACCTGCGGCCGTCGCTGTGGATCGAGCCCAAGGGCGACTGGGGCGAGGGCGCGGTGGTGCTGATCGAGATTCCGACCCCCGATGAGACCCACGACAACATCGTGGCGTTCTGGTCCCCGAAGGAGCCCGCCCGGGCAGGCGGTGAAGCGGTATTGCGCTACGCCATGCACTGGGGTCTGCACGGGCCGCAACAGCCGCTGGCGGTGGCGCTGGAAACCCGTGTCGGCCGGGGCGGACTGCCTGGACAACAGGAGGAGGCGCAACGGCTGCGCAAGATCGTCATCGACTTCGTCGGCGGGCCGCTGGTCGGTCTGCCGCCCGAGGCCGAGGTGGTGCCGGTCCTGCACGCCCAGAACATCGAGGCGTCGGAGCCGGTCTGTCAGGTCAACTCCGTCACCGGCGGCCGCCGGGTGTTCTTCGACCTGCCGGCCACCTCCGACACCACCGCCGAGTTGCGCTGTCATCTTGAACTGGACGGTCAGCCCCTTTCGGAAACCTGGAGCTTCCAATGGTCCGACATCTGACGCTCGCCGCCACGGCGGTTCCGCCCGCCCCCGAGGCTCCGGCCATCCCCCTGCCCGATCCGGCGGCCCAGATCGACACCTTCTGGCGTCATGTGCGGCTGAAGACGGCGGTTTATCTCACCCAGGCGCATGGGCTGGCACGGCCCCACGCGATGGAGGAAGCCCGCCGGCTGACGGCGGCGGTGCGGGCCGAGACGATGGTCCCGGACCGCGAGACGGCGCTCGCCCGCTGCCTGGAGCGGGCCGGCCGTCTGCCGGTCCACGGCATCCCCCAGCGCCCCGCCCCGCTGGCGGTCGCCGGCCTGCCCATGGACCCGCAACCGCTGTCGCCGGTGCTGATCGCCCCAACGCCTGGTCTCGGCGCCCTGCGCCTGTGGGCGATGGTGCTGGCGGCGATGGTGGTGCCGGCCCTGGCGGCCGTCCTTGTCCTTGTCTGACCATCCGGGAGATGCCGTCATGGCCCGCCGCTCCGTCTTCGTCATCGGCGTGCTCGGCACCGCTGCCGCGCTGGTGGCTTCCTACACCCGCATCCTTTATGTCGATGGCCTCAGCGTGCTGGACATCGCCCTGATCGCCGTCTTCGTGCCGCTGGCGCTGTGGCTGGCGCAATCGTTCTGGACGCTTGGCGCCGGCTTCCTGGTACTGCTGTTCCGTGGACCGCCGCCGGCCGAGGCGCCGGTCCCGCCAGTCACCGCCAAAGGGCCGACGGCGGTGGTGGTGCCGGTCTACAACGAGGAGGTCGGGCGCGTCTTCGCCGGCATCCAGGCCATGCGCCGCGATCTGGCGGCCCACGGCCTGGGCGATCACTTCCACATCCACGTCCTGTCCGACTCCACCCGCCCCGGCCCCTGGCTGTCGGAAGTGGACGCCTGGCGCGACCTCGCCGACCAAGCGGAGGACGCACGCGGTCTGCCGCCGGTCTATTACCGCCGCCGCCTCCAGAACCGCGAGCGCAAGTCGGGCAACATCGCCGATTTCGTCCGCCGCCATGGACAGCTGTACGAGTACATGGTGGTGCTGGACGCCGACAGCATCATGACCGCCAGTTCCCTCGCCCGGCTGGTGGCACGCATGGAGGCCGACCCCAAGGCCGGTCTGGTGCAGGCGCCGCCACGGCTGGCGCGTGGCGAAACCCTGTTCGCCCGCATCCTGCAATTCGCCGGCGCCGTCTACGGTCCGCTGTCGGCCAGCGGCATCGCCTTCTGGGCCGCCGGCGAGGGCAATTACTGGGGCCACAACGCCATCATCCGCACCCGCGCCTTCTCCGACTGCTGCGGCCTGCCGGAACTGCCGGGCAGCGCCCCGCTGGGCGGCGAGATCCTCAGCCACGACTTCGTGGAGGCGGCGCTGCTGCGGCGCGGCGGCTGGAAAGTGCTCATCGCCGACGACATCGACGACACCCTGGAGGAACCGCCGCCGACCGTCGGCGACTTCGCCACCCGCGACCGCCGCTGGTGCCAGGGCAACCTCCAGCACGCCCGCCTGATCCCGGCCCGCGGTCTGCACTGGGTGAGCCGGCTGCACTTCTCGGTCGGCGTCATGTCCTACGTCAGCTCGGCGCTGTGGCTGGTGTTCCTGGTCCTGTCCGCCTTGCAGGCGTGGCAGCTGGCCCGCACGCCGGTCAGCTACTTCGCCGCCGGCCGGCCGTTCCCGCAGTGGCCGCTGGAGGTGCAGGGTGCCGCCCTGACGCTGCTGGCGGTGGCGCTTGGCCTGCTGCTGGTGCCGAAGCTGTTCGGCCTTGTCCTCACCCTGCGCGACGGCAGCCTGCGCCGCGCCCTCGGCGGCGGCTGGCGGGTGACGCTGGGGGTGCTGATCGAGACGCTCTACACCGCCCTGCTCGCCCCCATCATGATGCTGCTGCATTCCCTGGCGGTGTTCTCCACCGTGCTCGGCAAGGCGGTCGGCTGGTCGCCGCAGAACCGCAAGGCCGAGGATGGCGCCTTCGAGCAGGCGGTGGAACGCTGGCTGCCGTTCACCGCCATCGGCACCGCCGTCACCGCCGCCGCCTGGATCACTTCCCCCACCCTGGCACTGTGGCTGTCGCCGGTGGAGGCCGGACTGATCCTGGCGCCGGTGGTGGTGTGGCTGGGCGACAGCGGCCGCGTCGGCCTTGCCCTGAAACGCGCCCGCCTGCTGCTGACGCGCGAGGAAACCCTGCCGCCGCCGGTGCTGCGGAGCCTCGACAGCCTGCTGGTGGAGGAGGACGCCCGCACCCGGCCGGACCGCAACGCGCTGCTGGCCTGGACCGTACTCGACGCCGGCCGACTGCACGACCATCTTGCCCTGCTGCCGTTGGCCGACCAGACATCGCGCATCCCCCCCGAACAGGCCGCCGCCGCCGCGCGCAAGCTGCGCTACTTGGGGCCGGCCGCTCTCGACGACAAGGAGGCGCTTGCCGTGCTTGAGAATGCCGAGCACCTGGTGGGGCTGCATGCCGCCTGCTGGACCCGCTGGCTGGCCGGAGACTGGCCCGACGCCCCGCCGCTGCCGCCCCGTGCGGCGCCGCGCAAGCTGGCCGGATGACCGGGGCGCGCATCCCCGTCCTCACCGTCGTCCTGACTGCCGTTGCCGCCGTCCTGCCCCTGTCGGCGCAGGCGGCACCGGTAGTGGACGAGCGGGTTCGCGTGCGGCTGGACAGCGGCGAGTTGCTGATCGGCCGCCTGCTGCGCGACTCGCCGGAGGAAATCGTCCTCGATTCCAGCCTGCTGGGCGAAGTGTCCATCCCCCGGCCGCGGGTCGCCGCCATGGCTCCGGCCTTGCCGACGGCGTCCGCGCCAAGTCCTCCACCGGTGACGGCACCGTTCCCGCCGGTCGACCCGGCTTTGGCGCTGGAGCCCAAGCCGCCGGCCCCTGCCGCCGCCGAGGACAACCCGCCGCCGCTGACCGGCGAACTGGCGCTCGGTCTGCGCCTGTTCGATGGCCGCAACGACCGCCGCGAGATCTATCTGGACGGCAAGGCATCGCTCGCCTGGGACGACAACCGCCTGTCCCTGGACGCCGATGTGGAGCGCGACCGCTACCGTGGCCAGCAGATCGAGGACAGCTTCAGTGCCGCCCTGCGCCTCGACCTCGGCGTCGACGAGCCGCCGACCATCTCGCCCATGATCCGCCTCGGGCGCAACGAGAGTGACGGCATCGCCCTGCGGCAAGAATACACCGTGCTGATCGGGACACCGGTCATCGACGAGGACGACGGCCGCTATCTGCGGTTGGAGGCCGGCCCGGTCTATTACCACGAGCGGCCGCTCGGCCATCTGGAGTCCGAGATTTCCTCCGGCGCCGGGGCCTCGTGGGGGATCAATTTCGCCTGGCCACTGTTCGAGCGCCTGCGCTTCGTCCACGACCAGTCGGGGCTGCTGCCGGTGGCTTTCCAGGGTCGCGGCTCGCCGTGGGTCGAAACCTCCACCGGCGTCCGCTACACCTTCCGCGACGGCCTGTTCCTGCGCGCCCTGTATGAAGTGAACTGGGACGGCGACACCCCCGCCGACGTCGACCCGCTGGAGCGGGTGTTGAGGGTGACTGTTGGGTATAGTTTTTGATTGTGATGGAGTCCCGCCCTGCGATGCGGGGCACCGCGGGGCGGGAAGTTCGTTACGACAGATCGATCCAGGTTGCCTTCATCTCGGTGTACTTTTCCATGGCGTGCAGCGACTTGTCGCGGCCATTGCCGGACTGCTTGAAGCCGCCGAACGGCATGGTCATGTCGCCACCGTCCCAGCAGTTGACCCACACCGAACCCGCCTTCACCGCCCGCGCCATGCGGTGGGCCTGGCGGATGTCGCGGGTCCAGATGCAGGCGGCGAGGCCATAGGCGGTGTCGTTGGCGACCTTCACCGCTTCCTCGGCATCCTTGACCGCGATCACCGACAGCACCGGCCCGAAGATTTCCTCCCGCGCGATGGTCATGTCGTTGCGGACGTTGTCGAACACCGTCGGGGCGATGTAGAAGCCGCCCTCGTTGCGGCGCACCTGCTCGCCGCCCAGGCGCAGGGTGGCGCCTTCCGCCCGGCCCTTCTCGATGTAGCCGAGCACGCGCTTCATCTGGCCTTCGTCGACGATGGCGCCCATGGCGGTGGCGGGGTCGAGCGGGTCGCCGGGCATCATGGTCTCGCCGATCTTGACGATCCTCTCGACCAGTTCGTCGCGGATGCTCTCCTGCACCACGAGGCGGCTGGCGGCGGTGCAGACCTCGCCCTGGTTGAAGAAGATGCCCATGGCGGCATGCTGGGCCGCCTTTTCCAGGTCGGGGGCGTCGGCCAGCACGATGTTCGGCGTCTTGCCGCCGGCTTCCAGCCACACCCGCTTCATGTTGGACTGGCCGGAGTACTGGAGGAACAGCTTGCCCACCTCGCCCGAGCCGGTGAAGGCGACGCAATCGACGTCCATGTGCAGGCCAAGCGCCTTGCCGGCGGTGGGGCCGAAGCCCGGCACCACGTTCAGCACGCCTTCCGGCAGGCCGGCTTCGGCCGCCAGTTCGGCGATGCGCAGCATGGACAGCGGCGACTGTTCCGCCGGCTTGACGATCACCGAGTTGCCGGCGGCCAGCGCCGGGCCGAGCTTCCACGCCGCCATCAGCATGGGGAAGTTCCACGGCACCACCGCCGCCACCACGCCGATGGGCTCGCGGGTGATGAGGCCGAGGGCGTCGGGGCCGGTGGGGGCGATCTCGTCATAGACCTTGTCGATGGCCTCGGCGTGCCACTGGATGGCGTTGGCCGCGCTCATGACGTCCACCGCGAAGGCGTCGCGGATGGGCTTGCCCATGTCCAGCGTTTCCAGCAGCGCCAGTTCGTTGCGGTGCTCGCGCATCTTGTCGGCGAGCGCCAGCAGCACGCGCTTGCGCCTGGCCGGCGGCATCTGCGACCAACTGCCCTTCTCGAAGGCGCGGCGGGCGGAGGCGACGGCGACATCCACGTCGGCGGCATCGCCTTCCGCCACCTGGGCGATGACGCGGCCGTCGCGCGGGCTGACACGGTCGAAGGTCTTGCCCGACAACGCCGGCACGAAGCGGCCGTCGATGAACAGCTGCGTCCGGGGCGACAGCTCGGCCGCCATCTTGGTGTAGTCGTCGCGGCTGAGAAGCTTGCTCATGGAGTGCGGTCTCCCTGCGTCAGGTCGTGGTGTGCGCCGTCGCCGTCGAGCGGCTGGGCGGTGGCCGCCTGGCCCTTCTGGAAGGTGGTGGTGGTGCTGGCGGAAATGAGCACGCAGGCCTCCGTTCCCGTGTTGCGGAACCGGTGCGGCATGCGGGTGTTGAAGTAATAGCCCTCGCCCTTGCTGAGCAGGCGGCGTTCCTCGCCCACCGACAGCTCGATGGCGCCGGAGACGATGATGCCTGCCTCCTCGCCGTCGTAGGACAGCATGGTGGCGCCGGTGTCGCCGCCGGGCAGATAGGTTTCCTGCATCATGTGCAGCTTGCGGTCGCGATAGCTGCCGCCGACCATGCGGAATTTCACCGTGTCGCCGAACGAGAAATCGGCGAACTCATGAACGCCATAGAAAGTCTTGGTCTCGCTGCCGAGGTCCATGGTGAAGAACTCGGCCAGCGAGATCGGCATGCCGTCCAGCACCTTCTTCAGCGAGGCGACGGAGGGGCTGACGCGGTTCTGCTCGATCAGCGAGATGGTCGAATTGGTCACGCCGGCCCGTTTCGCCAGTTCGCGCTGGCTGAGGCCATACAGGGCGCGCAGGGCCTTCAGGCGGGCCCCCACGTCGAAGCTCATCGCGGCATTCCTCCCGTGGCCGGTTGGGCCGGCGCTCAGTATGTTCAACGACCGGCCGCCGTTCTTGCGGGGGCTGGTGCGGGGGAGTGTATGACCAAACCGGCTTCGGCTGGAAGGTCCAATGTCAAATTTTCTCATCACGTTTGACACCACCCGGCCACCGATCGGCCCCTGTCCGGGCGCCCATTGCCGCCCTGTTCTTCCGCCCTCTCGGTCTGCTAGCCTTTCCCGGCCGCCGCCCTCCGGCGGCGCCCTCATCCGCGTGCGAAGGACCGCCATGCTCACCGTTTATTCCGAGGACTGCCGCGCCCACCATGGCCGCGCCGAGTTGAACGAAGGCCAGTTGGTTCCCTGCTTCGAGAACCCGAGCCGCACCGACATGGTGCTGGACCGGCTGCGGGCGGTGGACCTGGGCGAAATCATCGCGCCGCGCGATTTTGGCGAAGCGCCGCTGCGCGCCATCCATGACGACGGTTTCGTCGATTTCCTGAAAACCTGCTGGGCCGACTGGACCGCCGCCGGCCGCGACTGGGATGCCATTCCCTTCACCTTCGGCAAGCGCGGCATGCGCAACGACCGGGTGCCGCAGGACATCGACGGCCGCATCAGCTTCTACGGCATGGATGCCGGCACCCCCATCACCGCCGGCACCTGGACCGCCGCCACCGCCGCCGCCAACTGCGCCCTGACCGCCACCGAGCAAGTGGCCGGCGGTCTGCGCGCCGCCTTCGCCGCCTGCCGGCCGCCGGGCCACCATGCCGCCACCGACTATTACGGCGGCTACTGCTTCCTCAACAACGCCGCCATCGCCGCCCAGGCCGCCCGCGCCAACGGCGCCCAGCGGGTGAGCATCCTCGACGTCGACTATCACCACGGCAACGGCACCCAGACCATTTTCTACGACCGCGCCGACGTGCAATTCCTGTCGCTGCACGCCGACCCGACGGTGGAATACCCCTATTTCCTCGGCCACGCCGACGAGACCGGAACGGGGGCCGGCGAAGGCTTCAATCACAACTTCCCGCTGCCCTGGGGCACCGACTGGGCGCGCTACGAGGAGGCGCTGACCGAGGCGCTGCGCCGCATCCGTGGCTACCGCCCGGACCTGCTGGTGATCTCACTCGGCCTCGATACCTTCGAGAACGACCCCATCAGCAAGTTCCGCCTGTCCAGCGACCGCTATCCCCAGCTGGGCGCCCTGCTGGCGGGACTGAAGGTGCCGACCGTCTTCGTGCTGGAAGGCGGTTACGCGGTGGAGGCGCTCGGCACCAACGCGGTCGGCGTGCTCCAGGGCTTCGAGGGCGCCTGAGCGGGTCAGACCCGCACACGGATGCATTGACAGTAACGGGCCGGGGGAGGCATCCTCCGGCCCGTCCTTTTCTCCTGACGCGAGAGTGTATGTCAGAGACCGTGCGCCACGGCTGATGCCGGCGCTGCCTAGGCAGCCTGGATCAGCCTGTCGAACCCCACGTCCCGCCGCGGCAGGCCGTGGGCGCCTGTGCGCGCCGACGGCGAAGACGACGGGACCGGATCGACTCCGGTTCAGGACAGACTTCCGTGAACATCTCGAAGGCCGAGCAGCGCACGCTGCACGCCCTGGCCCTTGGCGGCCGCATCCTGGTTGAGAAAGACGCCAAAAACCGCATTCTGGACGTCAACTGCGTGACCCGCGAAGGGTGGACCCTTGGCGACTGCACCCCGGCGGTGGTCGACCGCCTGCGCAAGCGCCGCTTCATCCGCAGCACCGGCGGCGGCCCCTACCGCATCACCCGCGACGGGCTGACGGTGGTGCGGGCGCAGTTGAACCAACGCTGACGGCGGGCAGGGGACCGGGCCGGCGCCTGTCGCACCGGCCCGGTCCTCGTCCCCTTTTATCGGCCGACCGCCCGCCAGCCGATGTCGCGGCGGCAGAAGCCGCCCGGCCAATCCAGCGCATCCACCGCCTGATAGGCGCGCGCCTGCGCCTCGCGCACGTCGGCCCCGAGCGCCGTGACGCCCAGCACCCGCCCGCCGGTCGCCACCACCGCGCCGTCCTTATCCACCGTGCCGGCATGGAAGACGGTGACACCGGGCACCGCGCCAGCCGCCGCCAGGCCGCCGATGACGCTGCCCTTCTCGTAAGCGCCGGGGTAGCCGTTGGCGGCCATCACCACCACCAGCGCCGCGTCGTCCTTCCACGCCAGCGACACCTCCGACAGCCGGCCGTCGGCCGCCGCCTTCAGCACCGGCAGCAGGTCGGAGGCCAGCCGCATCATCAGCACCTGGCATTCCGGGTCGCCGAAGCGGACGTTGTATTCCAGCATCTTGGGCGTGCCGTCGGGGGCGATCATCAGGCCGGCGAACAGCACGCCGGTGTAGGGCCGGCCATCGGCGGCCATGCCTTCGACGGTGGGCACGATGCACTCGCGCATCACCCGCGCCTGCACGTCCGGCGTCACCACCGGAGCCGGGGAATAGGCGCCCATGCCGCCGGTGTTGGGGCCGGTGTCGCCGTCGCCCACCGCCTTGTGGTCCTGGGCGGCGGCCAGCGGAATGACGTCGGTGCCGGAGACCAGGGCGAAGAAGCTGGCTTCCTCGCCGGTCAGGAATTCCTCGATCACCACTTCGTCGCCGGCGGCGCCGAACACCTTGTCGCCCATCATCTGGTCGAGCGCCGCCTCGGCCTCGGCCACCGTCTGGCACAGGATGACGCCCTTGCCGGCCGCCAGCCCGTCGGTCTTCACCACGATGGGGGCGCCCTTCTCGCGCACGAAGGCCTTGGCGTCGTCGATGTCGGTGAAGCGGCCGTACCAGGCCGTCGGCACGCCGTGGCGGGCCAGCACGTCCTTCATGAAGCCCTTGGAGCCTTCCAGTTGGGCCGCCTCGGCGCTCGGGCCGAAGGCGCTGATGCCGGCGTCGCGCAGGGCGTCGGCCAGGCCCGCCACCAACGGCGCTTCCGGCCCGACCACCACCAGGTCGATGGCCTGCGCCTTGGCCCAGGCCACCAGCGCCGGGATGTCCTCCGCCTTCAGGCCGGGCAGGCACTCCGCCACCTGGGCGATGCCGGCGTTGCCGGGGGCGCACCACAGCTTCGTCAGCAGCGGCGACTGCGCGATCTTCCAGCACAGCGCATGCTCGCGCCCGCCCGAGCCCACCACCAGGACCTTCATCGCCGTCGTCCTCCTCGCCCGATAGGTCGTTCACTGGGGCGGCGTTTTAGCATAAGTTCGGGCCATGACGACCCCCTATTCCCCGCCCGCCGGCGGCCCGCCCCGCCAGCCGCCGCGCAACGTGCCGGAGATGACCGTCTCCGAACTGTCCAACGCGCTCAAGCGCACGGTGGAGGACAGCTTTCCGCTGGTGCGGGTGCGCGGCGAGATCAGCCAGCCGAAGGTCGCCGGCTCCGGCCATTGCTATCTGCGGCTGAAGGACGATCAGGCGGTCATCGACGGCATCATCTGGCGCGGCAGCATGATGAAGCTGTCGCTGCGCCCGGAGGAAGGGTTGGAGGTGATCGCCACCGGCCGCCTGACCACCTACCCCGGCCGCTCGTCCTATCAGATCGTCATCGAGTCGATGGAACTGGCGGGCGAAGGCGCCCTGCTGAAGATGCTGGAGGACCGCCGCCGCCGACTGGCCGCCGAGGGCCTGTTCGATCCGGCGCGCAAGAAGCCGATTCCCTTCCTGCCACGGGTGATCGGCGTCGTCACCTCGCCCACCGGGGCGGTGATCCGCGACATTCTCCACCGTCTGGCCGATCGCTTTCCGCGCCGGGTCCTGGTGTGGCCGGTGCGGGTACAGGGCGACACCTCCGGCGCCGAGGTGGCCGCCGCCATCCGCGGCTTCAACGCGCTGCCGGAGCACGGCCCGGTGCCGCGCCCCGATGTGATCGTGGTGGCGCGCGGCGGCGGCTCGCTGGAGGACCTTCTGGGCTTCTCCGAGGAAGCGGTGGTGCGCGCGGCAGCCGACAGCCGCATTCCCCTGGTTTCGGCCGTCGGCCATGAGACCGATGTCACCC
>JAEWWF010000272.1 GCA_023396465.1 Pseudomonadota bacterium | reverse complement strand
ATGACGTCCTCAAGGACGATCAGAAGCGCGCCGCCTACGACCGTTTCGGCCATGCCGCCTTCGAGGGCGGCGGTGGCGGCGCGGGGGCCGGCGGGTTCGACTTCTCCTCCGCCTTCGGTGGTGGTTTCGCCGACATCTTCGACGAGGTGTTCGGCGGTGCCATGGGCGGGCGCGGACGCGGCGGCGGCGGATCGCAGCGCGGGCACGATCTGCGCTATGACATGGAAATCACCTTGGAGGACGCCTTCAAGGGCAAGAAGGCGACGGTGACGGTGCCGACGTCGGTCGCCTGCGACACCTGCTCCGGCAGTGGCGCCAAGGCCGGCTCGGGGGCCTCCACCTGTGGTACCTGCCACGGCGCCGGCCGCATCCGGGCGCAGCAGGGCTTTTTCACCATCGAACGCACCTGCCCCACCTGCGGCGGCGAGGGGCGGACGATCAAGGACCCGTGCGGCGACTGCGGCGGCACCGGCCGCAAGCACAAGGACAAGACGCTGGAGGTCACCATCCCCGCCGGCGTCGAGGACGGCACCCGCATCCGCCTGGCCGGCGAGGGCGAGGCGGGGATGCGCGGGGCGCCGCCGGGCGATCTGTATATCTTCCTGTCCATCAAGCCGCACCGGCTGTTCCAGCGCGACGGCGCCAACATCCTGTGCAAGGTGCCGATCGCCATGACCGAGGCGGCGCTCGGCGGGTCCATCGAGGTGCCGAGCATCGACGGTACCCGCGCCAAGGTCACCATCCCGGCCGGCACCCAGACCGGACAGCAATTCCGCCTCAAGGGCAAGGGCATGAGCGTGCTGCGCAGCCCCTTGCGCGGCGACATGTTCATTCAGGTGGCCGTGGAGACCCCTGTCAACCTGACCAAACGCCAGCAGGAGCTTCTGCGCGAGTTCGCCGCCGCCGGTGGTGACAAGGAAACCAGTCCCGAGAGCAGCGGTTTCTTCAAGCGCGTGAAGGAATTGTGGGACGACCTCACCGACTGATCGGGGCCACCGGTCCTGCCTCCAAATGGTCACGGCGCCGCCCCCATTTTCCGGACGCGGCGCCTTTTTTCCGGCAAGATTGCACGCCAGAGTAACGACATGGCGCATCCGCGCCCGACGTATCCGCCATCGGAGGAAGACCAGCATGACCTTGCGCCGTCACCTCGCCGACCTGACCGTCGCCCTTGTGCTGACCGGCTGCGTCCTGGCCCCGGTGTCCTATGCCCTGGCCCAGCAGCAGCCCGACGCGGCGACGCTGGAGTCGCTGCAAGCGCGCAATATCCAGTCCCTCAATGAATTGGAGGCGTCGCGTGCCCAGGAACAGATCCGCCTGGAGGCCGAGTACCGTGATGCCGGTGACGCGGCCTTCGCCCGCTATGCCGCGGCGTTGAAGCAGGGCGTTTCGCCCGGCGTCGCCCGTCAGCAGTATCTGGACGACCTGGCGACCGTGGAGCGGCAGTATCAGGCATCGCTTGGCGATCTCGACCAGCGCATGGCGCGGGATCGCGCCGCCTTGGTGGCGCGGGAAGGCCAGGGCCGTTGAGTCGGCCCGCCAGTCTTTTCGGCGCGTTTCCCTGACATCGGCAGGATGCCGACACCGCCGAGGATGCGGCGGCGATCAGGGCGGCCGCGTTTCGCGGTCCGCCCCTCTCCACCTCTCTCGTCTTGGTCTCTCTCCCACCGCCTTCCCAAGCGGGCAGGATGCCGTCAGGCCGGTTGAGCGGCCTGCGGCGGGGTCGTGGAACCGTCGTCGGGCTTGGCCTTGGCCTCGCCGCCGGGCCGGTATCCGCCTCCTGATGCCGTCGCCGAGGAAGACGGGGCGGCCGACGACAGGCCGGAGGTGTTGCGCTTTTCCGCCTCCGACAGCAGTTCCAGACTGCCCGACAGTCGTCCGCCGTGCTCCACCTCCAGCGCGCCATAGCGCACGGTTCCGGAAATGGAGCCGGAGGCCCGGACCAGCAGGCGGTCGCGAACCGTCAGATCGCCGTCGAAGGCCCCGGCCACCTCGGCGGTGTCCACCGTCACCTTGCCGCTGAAGACGCCGCCCTTGGCGATGGCAATGTGGTGGCTGTCCATCGCCGCTTCGATGGTGCCTTCGACCACCAGGGTGTCGCAGGCCGCGATCTCGCCCTTGAGCTTGATGTTGGGGCCGACGATGAGGGTGCTTTCGGTGTTGCGGCGTTCCTCGTTGCCACCGCCGTCGGGCTGTAACCAAGAGGGCCGCGCGGTGCCTTCCACCGGTCGTCCGCCGACCAAGGGGCCGCCTGCTCCCGGCTGGGAGGGGGCGGTTCCGGGAGCCGGAGCGGCGCCCGGATTTGCCGGGGCGCCGGGGCGGCCGTAGCCGGGGGCGCTGCCGCCCGGCGGCGGTGACGCCTGACGCGACTCGTCGCTGCCGGTGGCAGGATCGTTGTGTTCCCTGCGCGCAATCAAGGATCGCATGCGAGAGGCCTCCTTCCGTGGTTCAGAGCGCCCCTAGAGTAGCCGCGATGGCCCCTTGAATCTGTGACAAGGACGGGGCAAACGCCCCCCGAAAGATCAATGCGACTCGGCGGATTCTTTTGACTTTGCAAGGCCGGCGGAGCGTCAGCCGCGCGCCGGCCAATCCGGGTGGTGGAGGTCGATGGTGAAGGGGTGGGTGTGGATC
>JAEWWF010000256.1 GCA_023396465.1 Pseudomonadota bacterium | reverse complement strand
CATCCACACCGTGCCGCTGCAGTACGAAGGCCGCCTGCGCAAGGTCTACCCCGGCTTCCTGCAGCTGTCGGGCTTCATGTCCATGAACATGGACCGCCACATGGACGCCCACCTGCGCTATTTCCGCCATCTGGTGCGCGGCGACGGCGACAGCGCCTCGCAGCACCGGTCGTTCTACGACGAGTACATGTCGGTGATGGACCTGCCGGCCGAGTTCTACCTGCAGACCATCCGCAAGGTGTTCAAGGAATGGCAGCTGCCGCGCGGCCTGCTGGAGATCGACGGCCGCCGGGTGGACCTTAGCCACGTGCGCGACATCGCCTTCATGTCCGTCGAGGGCGAGAAGGACGACATCACCGGCGTCGGCCAGACCAAGGCGGTGCATGACCTGCTGGTGAATCTGCCGCAGGAAAAGCAGCGCTACCACATGCAGTCGAAGGTGGGCCATTATGGCATCTTCAACGGCCGCCGGTGGCGCGAGGAAATTCTGCCCCATGTCCGCGACTTCATTCGCGCTAACGACAAAGCCCTTCTGGGAGACCAAGCCGCTTGAGGCGATGACGCCGGCGGAGTGGGAATCCCTCTGCGACGGCTGCGGCAAATGCTGCCTGCACAAGCTGCAGGAGGAAGAGGATGACGGCTCGCTCGGCGCGGTGATGCACACCAACGTCGCCTGCCGTCTCCTCGACCTCGGCAGCTGCCGCTGCAAGAAGTATCCCACCCGCTTCCGCTATGTGCCCGACTGCGTGCAGTTGACGCCCGACAAGGTGCAGGAAGTGAACTGGCTGCCGGCCTCCTGCGCCTATCGGCTGGTGGCCGAGGGCAAGCCGCTGGCGTGGTGGCACCCGCTGGTGTCGGGCGACCCCGCCACGGTGCACGAGGCCGGCATTTCGGTGCGCGGCCGCTGCATCTCGGAAACCTGCGCCGGCCCCCTGGAACATCACATCGTCGAATGGCCCGATCTCTGAAGGCAATCGACCCGCCCGTGGTGGTCATCGACGGGCGCCCGCTGCCGGTGACGGTGAAGGCATCGCCCACCAGCCGGCGCATTTCCCTGCGCGTCGATGCCCTGACCGATGGCCTGATCGTGGTCGTGCCGCGCGGCCTGCCGACGCGCGAGGCGCTGCGCTTCGTCCACGACAAGACCGACTGGATCAAGGCCCGCCTGTCGGCGCTGCCGCCGCGGGTGCCCTTCGCCGCCGGGGCCGAGGTGCCGCTGCTCGGCATCCCCCACCGCATCGAGCCGGCGCCGGAGGCGCGGCGCGGCGTGTGGGCGGAGGACGGCTGCCTGCACGTCAGCGGCCTGCCGGAACACCTGCCGCGGCGGGTCGGCGATTACCTGCGCCGCCGGGCGCGGGAAGAAATCGCCCCGCGCGCCCACGCCTACGCCGCCCGCCTCGACCGCCGCATCACCGCCCTGACGGTGCGCGACACCCGCTCCCGCTGGGGCAGTTGCTCGTCGGGCGGGGCGCTGTCGTTCAGCTGGCGGCTGGTGCTGGCGCCGGAGGCGGTGCTGGATTACGTGGTGGCGCACGAGGTGGCGCATATGGTCGAGCTGAACCACAGCGCGCGGTTCTGGAACCTCGTCACCGAGCTGATGCCGGACCACGCCCGCCCCCGCCACTGGCTGAAGCAGCACGGCACCCGGCTGCACCGCTACGGCTGAGGGGCGCCCCTGCGGGCCGCCCCTTCCCCGCCTTACAGCGCCTTCACCATCGGGCCGACCGGGGCGCCGCCGAGGATGTGCAGGTGCAGGTGCGGCACTTCCTGGCCGCCGTCGTCGCCGGTGTTGGAGATGACGCGGTAGCCGGTGGCATCCAGCCCCTTCTCCCGCGCGATCTTCGCCACCGCCCGCCACAGGGCGGCGATCTCGGCGTCGCTGGCGTCCTCGCCGAGCGCGGTGGCATCGGCGTAGGGGCCCTTCGGGATCACCAGGATGTGGACCGGGCGTTTGGGGGCGATGTCCTCGAAGGCGAGCACGAGATCGTCCTCGTAGACCTTCTTCGCCGGGATCTCGCCGCGCAGGATGCGGGCGAAGATGTTGGACTGATCATAGGCCATGGGTCGGCATGCTCCCGTGGTTGCGGTGATCGGAGGAAGAACGGCGCGGCCGGATCAGCCGCCGCGCGACGCCTTTTCGGTCAGGCCGGAGGTGCCGACGCGGCGTTCCAGCTCGGCATAGACATCGGCCGGGGCGACGCCGGCGTCGGCCCACAGCACCAGCAGATGATAGAGCAGGTCGGCGCTTTCGCTCACCACCTCCGCCGGCCCCTGGGACACGGCGGCGATGGCGCATTCCACCCCTTCCTCGCCCACCTTCTGGGCGATCTTGCGGCGGCCCTTGGCGAACAGGCGGGCGGTGTAGCTGCTGTCGGCGTCGGCGCCCTTGCGGCCCTCGATGACGGCGTGCAGGCGGTCGAGCACCTCGGCGGTGGCGGCGGGGGTGGTCATGGGCCGTCGTCCTTTCGCGTCGTGGTCGCGGGCGCCGTCAGTCGCGCATGGGGATGCCGGCGGCGCGCATGTGGTCCTTCGCCTGCCGGATGGTGTATTCGCCGAAGTGGAAGATGGAGGCGGCGAGCACCGCCGTCGCGTGCCCCTCGCGGATGCCTTCCACCAAGTGATCCAGCGTGCCGACACCGCCGGACGCGATGACCGGGATCGACACCGCATCGGCCACCGCGCGGGTGAGTGGCAGGTTGAAGCCCTGCTTGGTGCCGTCGCGGTCCATGCTGGTCAGCAGGATCTCGCCGGCGCCGTATTCTTCCATGCGCTTGGCCCACTCCACCGCATCCAGGCCGGTGGCGTTGCGGCCGCCGTGGGTGAATATCTCGAACTTGCCGGGCGCCACCGACTTGGCGTCGATGGCGACGACGATGCACTGGCTGCCGAACTTCTCCGCCGCCTCGCGCACGAACTCCGGCCGGTGGACGGCGGCGGTGTTGATGGAGACCTTGTCGGCCCCGGCCAGCAGCAGCTTGCGGATGTCTTCCACCGCGCGCACGCCGCCGCCGACGGTCAGCGGCATGAAGCACTGCTCGGCGGTGCGGGCGACGACGTCGTAGAGGGTGCCGCGGTTTTCATGGCTGGCGGTGATGTCGAGGAAGCACAGTTCGTCGGCGCCGGCGGCGTCGTAGATCCGCGCCTGCTCCACCGGATCGCCGGCATCCCGCAGCCCGACGAAATTGACCCCCTTCACCACACGGCCGTCCTTGACGTCCAGGCAGGGGATGATGCGCATCTTGAGCATCTGTGTGTCCTTATACCTTCACTTCCGGCGGCAGGGTTTGAACCACCAAGGCACCAAGACACCAAGGAGACTTTCCCTGGCTTCCCGTCGACGGGCCCGGACACGACCGTCAGGCAGGGAGTGTTCTCTTGGTGTCTTGGTGTCTTGGTGGTTGATCCCCCCTCGACCCGTTACCCCTTTAGCACCGCCAGCGCCTGCGCCAGATCGATGCGGCCGTCGTAGAGGGCGCGGCCGGAGATGACGCCGACGATGCCCGACGCCTGCCGTGCCTTCAGCGCCTTCAGGTCGTCCAGCGACGCCACCCCGCCCGAGGCGATGACCGGCGTCGTCAGCCGCTCCGCCAGGGCGGCGGTGGCCTCGACGTTGGGGCCCTGGAGGGCGCCGTCGCGCTCGATGTCGGTGTAGATGATGGCGGCGACGCCGGCGTCCTCGAACTTCAGCGCCAGGTCGACGGCGGTGATCTCGCTGGTTTCGGCCCAGCCTTCCACCGCCACCATGCCGTCGCGGGCGTCGATGCCGACGGCGATGCGGCCGGGATGCGCCTTGCAGGCGTCCTTCACCAGTTCGGGATGGCGCAGCGCCACGGTGCCGAGGATGACGCGCTCGATTCCCTTGCCCAGCCACAGGTCGATGGTGGCGCGGTCGCGGATGCCGCCGCCCAGCTGCACCGGCACGTCGTCGGCCATGATGGCGAGGATCTCGTCCACCGCTTCGGCATTGACCGGCTGGCCGGCGAAGGCGCCGTTGAGGTCGACCACGTGCAGCCATTCGCAGCCGGCGTCCTTGAAGGCGCGCGCCTGCTCGGCGGGGGAGGTGTTGAAGACGGTGGCCTTGTCCATTTCGCCTTTCAGCAGGCGGACACAGGCGCCGTCCTTCAGGTCGATGGCGGGAAACAGGATCATGGGGCCCAGCGCAGGAAGTTGGAGAGCAGCCTCAGGCCGGTGACCTGGCTTTTCTCGGGGTGGAACTGGGTGCCGACCAGGTTGTCGCGGGCGACCATGGCGGTCAGCGTTTCGCCGTAGTCGACGGTGGCGAGGCGGTGCGCCGGATCGGCCGGCACGAAGTGATAGCTGTGGACGAAATAGGCATGGTCGCCGGGCGAGATGCCGCTCAGCAGCGGGTGGGCGCCGGCGGCGAACTCCAGCTCGTTCCAGCCCATGTGCGGCACCTTCAGCGCCGGGTCGCGGGGCTGGATGCGCGCCACGTTGCCGGCGATCCAGCCGAGGCCGTCGGTGGTGCCGTGCTCGCGCCCGTGGCTGGCCAGAAGCTGCATGCCGACGCAGATGCCGAGGAAGGGGCGGCCCTTTTCCATCACCACCGCGTGCAGCGCTTCCACCATGCCCGGCACGGCATCAAGGCCGCGGCGGCAGTCGGCGAAGGCGCCAACGCCCGGCAGCACCACGCGGTCGGCGGCGCGCACGGCGGCGGCATCGGCGGTGACGAGGACGGTCTCGGACGATCCCGATTCGGCCACGGCGCGCTCCAGCGCCTTGGCGGCCGAGCGCAGGTTGCCCGATCCGTAATCGATGATGGCGACGGTCATGAAACGTATCCCACAGGGGCGGCGGGTGCCGGCGTACCGGCTATATGGGTCGGTCGCAGGCTTTGTAACAGGAACCCGGGCCGCGTCAAAGCCCCTGCCGCCGCTGCGGGCGGAGGATTGCCGCCGCCGCCCGCTCCCGCTACACTCCGCTCGCGACAAGATTGCAACCGTCGGGGGAGGGTGGCATGCAAAGGGGGCGACACGGAGGCCGCCGGGCGGCGGTGCTGGTGGCGGCCGCGCTGCTGGCCGGCTGCTCCACCGGCATGCCGATCCCGGCGGTGGAGATGCGGGCGCCGCCGGAGATGGGGTTCGAGCGCACGCTCGCCACCCTGCGCTTCCACGGCGCCACCATCGCCATCCCGCCCGGCACCACCATCGGCGGCTATGGCGGCAGCATCTGGAGCTGCGCCGGGCGCAGCGACCCCATCTCCTGGCAGATGTCGCGGACGGAAGTGTTCAGCCGCAGCTTCTCCGACATTTTCTATGACCGCCTCAATCTCGCCGGCTACGCCACCACCGGCGACCCCAGCAACCTGTTCGCCGACATCGAGCGTGGGCGGCCGCGCACCGATTATCTGGTCGGCGCCCGCATCGACGACATCCGCCTCGACCTCTGCCACCAGCGCGACCTGCTGACCGGCGACGAGAAGTTCCTGAAGACCGGGCGCGGCTATGTGCGGGTGCAGTGGCAGGTGTTCAGCCAAGCGTTGCGCAAGGTGGTCTACCAGACCGCCAGCGAAGGCGTCGCCACCCTGGAAGACCCGTCGCCGCTGGCGGTGCAGCTGCTCATCAACGCCGCCTTCGGCACCGCCGCCAGCAACTTCGCCGGCGACCCGGCGCTGCTCGACCTGGTCAGCCGCGATCCGTCGCAGTTCGCCATCGCCGACCGCGCCGTCGGCCCGGCGCCGCTGCTGGTGCCGCGCCTGCCGCTGCACGAGACGCCGCTGTCCGACCATGCCGAAGCGGTGCGCGCCGCCGTGGTGACGGTGGATACCGGCGCCGGCCACGGCTCCGGCGTGCGCATCACCCCTACCCTGGTGCTCACCAACCACCATGTGGTCGAAGGCCACGATCAGGTGATGGTGCGCGATGTCAGCGGCGCCTTCCACCGCGCCACGGTGCTGCGCCGCGACGGCCGCCGCGACGTCGCCCTGCTGCAAACGGCGGAAGCGGCGGCGGCGGTGCTGCCGGTGCGGCTCGACCCGCCGCCGGTGGTGGGGGAGGACGTCCATGTCATCGGCACGCCGCAGCGCAAAGGGCTGGCCGGCACGGTGACGCGCGGCATCGTCAGCGGCTTCCCCCGCAACGATCGCGGCCTGACCGACATCCAGGCCGACGCGGCGGTGTCGCCCGGCAGCAGTGGCGGCGCCCTGGTGGACGGACGCGGCAACCTGCTCGGCCTGACATACGCCGGCTTCCAGGGCGAGGGCGGCGGCAGCCTCGGCCTCAACCTGTTCATCGGCATCGCCGATGCCCTGCGCACCCTCAACCTGGTGGTCGACGACCCGCTGCCGGCCAGCGCCGACCCGTGGGACGATTACCCGGAGCCACCGCCGGTCAGGGGATGACCCGGCCACCCTCCAGCCGCAGCGAGCGGGTGGCGAGGGCGGCGAGGAAATCGGCGTCATGGCTGACGATCACCATGGCTTGCGGCAGCCCGCGCAGAATCTCGATCAGCCGCGCCCGGTGGCGGGCATCCAGCGCGTTGGTGGGCTCGTCCAGCAGCAGCACCTGCGGCCGCATGGCAAGCACGGCGGCCAGCGACACCAGCCGCTTCTCGCCGCCCGACAGATGATGGGTGACGCGCGGGCCGAACCCGGCCAGCCCCAGCATCTCCAGCGTCTCGGCGACGATGGCGCGGGCCTCGTCGCGCCCGGCCCCCAGGTTGAGGGGGCCGAAGGCGACATCCTCGGCCACCGTCGGGCAGAACAGCTGGTCGTCGGGGTCCTGGAACACGAAACCGGCCTGCGGCCGCACCTCGGCGAAATCGGCCTCGGTCACCCGCTCGCGCCCGAAGGCGACGATGCGCCCGGCCTGCGGCTTCAGCAGCCCGACCAGCAGCGACAGCAGGGTCGACTTGCCGGCGCCGTTGTCGCCCACCAGCGCCAGCCGCTCCCCCGCCGCCAGCGCCAGAGAGACGCCGGTCAGCACCGGGCGTTGCGGGCCATAGGCGAAGTGCAGATCCTCGACCGCGATCAGCGGCGCCGCCGTCATGCCAGCCGATCCGCCGCCAGCAGGCCGAGGCACGCCGCCGTCAGTGCCGCCAGGAACAGCCAGTCGGCGGGGCGGCTGCGCAAATCGTCGAGCAGCGGGAAGCGGCCGCTGTAGCCGCGGCACTTCATGGCCGCCATCACCCGCTCCGACCGCTCCAGCGACCGCACCAGCAGCATGCCGATGAGGTAACCGAGGCTGGTGAGGGTGTGGCGGTCGGTGCGGGGGCGGAAGCCGCGCGCCTTCATGGCGGTGCGCAGGCGGCCGTATTCTTGATGCAGAACGTCGATGTAGCGGACGGTCATGAGGAACAGTTGCACCAGTTTCTCGGGCACCCGCAGGCGGGCGAGGGCGTGGCCGAGGGTGGTTTCCGGCAGCGTCCCGACCAGCGCCAGCAGGGCCAGGATCACCGCATTGGCTTTGAGCGCGATGCGCAGGGCGTGCTCCAGCCCCTGGCGCGAGGCATCGAAGCCCCACAGGGTGAACAGGACGTCGCCGGGGGTGGTGAAGGGCAGCATGATGAGGGTGAGGACGATGAAGCCGTCCACCGCCAGCACCCGCCCCGCCGTCTCCGCCGCCGG
>JAEWWF010000230.1 GCA_023396465.1 Pseudomonadota bacterium | reverse complement strand
CGGGCGCCGGGCGGGAGATCAGCTTGTCCAGCGTTCCGGCCCCGCAGGCGGGGCAGGCGGGGATGTCGTCGCCGCGCACCAGGGTCTCGAACTCGTGGGCGCAGGCAGTGCAGCGGTAGGAAAACAGGGGCATGGCGCATCCTCGCGAATCGCTTCGTGGCACGGAAGTCGTCGCTGGGGGCCGCCGGCAGAATAGCATCGGGTCGGAATGCGGGGAAGGGCGCCGGCGTCATTCGGCCAGAGATTGCAATCGGCCATGCGCTATGGCAGGTTGCGACATACCACTTTCGACTGGGGGTGATTAGGATGGGAAAAGGCCGCGCCGAGTTTGCGAATTTCATCTGCCGCTTCGGTGAGCATGTCCTGCTGGACTACGCAGAAGAGATCGTCCTCCCAGCCTTCCTCGACGATGCCCTCATCCGGTCTTATGGGCGGGAGCACCCGACTCACTATCATTTTCTTGACGTCAAGCTTGAGCGGGCGCCCGAGAATCCCGAAACTCTGCTTCTTTCAGGTCAATTCGTAAAGGATACTGCTCTTTGGCGTGAGCAGATTTTTGCGGAAGGTAAGGGTCTAGTGCATGACGAAGCAAGCATGCGGTCGGCGCCTTCCGCGTTCTTCGTCTTGATACTGAATAATCATAGGCTCATTTACATGCCAGAGACGGCGTATGCGCCGACGCTTGATGAGTTCAGATCTACCGTATCTTATTTTATGCGGAAGAAGTATCGAATGTTCGTTGATCAAAAGATTGCGGAGCGAGGCGGTGATGAAACTGAGCGGCCGCGCGTTCTAAAGGAGTTTGCAGCGCCAAGCTTGAAAATTGTGCCGCTGCCCTCTCGTGACTCGATCGAGGATTTCGTGTCCCGATACAGTGTTCTCAAAAGGATCGAGTTCAAGGTACTCGACACGAACGACGACATTGATGGAAGCGAGCTTCTCGCCGGTGTTCGTGGCTTTGGTGAGGCTGTGGGCGCCGATAAGGCCGTACTGGCTGCAGACACGAGCGCGAAAGAAGGTTTAGACAAAGGTAAATCGGCTGAGATCATTCATGAGGCGTCGGCTGCAGGGAATCATGCTGTTAGGCTGAGAGGGTGGGATCAGGAAGGCAACAAGCTTGATGGGTCGAATGAAGAGTTTAGAGTTTCAGTTGGCGTTGGGGAGGTTCCAGCGAGTCGAAGAAGTAAGTTGCGCTTACTTGTTTCCCTGTTTTTCAACCTGCTGACTAATGGAACTATCAAGGTTGATTCGTCTGCTGTAGATAACAGTGCAAAAATAGATAGATTAGCCGCCGCGCTGGATTAAGGGATGATGGTGGATTGGCGGAACGATCTTTTCCGCGAAAAGAGCCTCAGAGATATCTATAGGGCCGCCCGACCTTACGTTGGGCGGGAATCCACCTATTTTTCTGCGTGTTTTGTTTTTGCGATGTATCTATTCTACATATTACTTTGTCTTTTCCATCCAGGGGATATGTATTCGCCGGACAATTTAGTCTCTAATCTCCGTAGTTGGGCAACGGTGGGGCTTACATTTGGCACTACTGTTCTTGGGTTTTTGATAACGGGATTTTCCATATTTGCGTCCGTGACTAAGCCGCGCATATTTATAATTCTTTCGCAGATCCCGTTTAGAACGTCCCCCATAAGTCAGCTTAAGTTTGTTTTTTTTAATTTTATTGTAGTTTTCATTTTTTACATAGCGCTAGTTTCGGTTTGTGTTTTCGCAGAGTTTGGGATGGGGCCTGGAGAGCCTGTCACCGTCGTCGGACGGGCAATATTTGGAAGTGGAGATTTTTCAAAACTAGCGGCTGGATTGTTTGCCGGGCTGATACTAAGCTTAATGACGGCATGTGTGATGATGTTGCGCTCTTTTATATGGAATATATACCAGACGATACTTCTGGTAATCGCCGCGGAAGACGATCCACGACCGCCGGGCCTCCTTTCAAGAAGGAAGAAGTCGCGTTAGATAATTGGTGTTGTGTCTGCCACTTTCGCTTCGTCCTTGGCTCGAGTCGCGGCTGGTAGGGTGAGGGGTCCTCAGGTCCAAAGGCCTTGACCCGCATGCCCGACCTTCGTCCGAGTCCGCCGCCACGCCAGCCGAACCCGACACCGGCCAAGCTGCGCTATGACGCCCGCTGGGCCTTCAACCTCGGGTATCGCGCCGCCGGGCAGCGTGGCGGCGAGGGGGCGGCGCTGACGCAGTACGCGCTCTATGCCGCTTACCGCAACTTCCTGCGTGCCTATCAGGGCGATCCGCGGGTGGCCGAGCCGGCGGCGGCCTTCGTGCCGGAAGACCCGCAAACCTGGCTGCCGGCGGTGCTGCCGTTCTCCGGCCTGCCGCCGGAGACGGCGCGCGACGTCTTTGCCGACTTCCTGGCGTGGTGGATCTACGAGCCGCCCATCGAGGCCACCGCCATCCGCTTCCGTGCCGTGCTGCTGGAGGGGCTGAAGACGGTGGAGGCGGAGGCCGGTCCCCGCGTATGGGATCTCTGCCGCAACGATCCGCCGTGGCGGCGGGTGTTCGAGCCGACGCCCTGGTGATCCGCTGGTCAAGGCGGTCGCCCTGTGGCATGGTCCGGGGCCGGAAGGGAGACTTGCCAGGGGGACGTGGCGATGCAGGCGGTTCGGGCAATGGTGCGGGTGGTGACGGTGGCGGTGGTCCTGGCGGGGCTGACGGCCTGCGCCGGCGGCAGCGGCGGTCCCGGCGTCGCGGCCCCGCTGCCGGAGAGCGGCAGCCCGTCGCCCTACACGGTGATCTACGGCGGTGCCGAAGCCGATGCCCAGGCCGCCGGCTACTGCGCCGCCTATGGCCGCCTGCCGCAGCCGCTCGGCACCTTCGAGATGGATGGCCGCACCTTCAGCCGCTACGACTGCGTGCCGTTGGATGTGCGCTCCTGACGCGCCTCCGGCGCGTGCGCTCCTGACGCGCCGATCTCAGCGCGTCAGCTTTCGTCGACCACCACCTGAATGATGTCCTCGCCGTAGCGGGCGAGTTTCGAGGCGCCGACGCCCTCGATGTCGGCCAGGTCGTCCAGGTCCATGGGGCGGGCGCGGGCGATGGCGATCAGCGTCGCGTCGTGGAAGATGACGTAGGGCGGCACCCCTTGGGCGCGGGCCAGCTCCATGCGCTTGCCGCGCAGGGCCTGGAACAGTTTGTCGTCGGCCGGGTCGGTCAGTTGCGGCCGCCCCTTGCGGTCGGCGCGGCGCTCGCCCTTGCCACGATCCTTGCGCAGGATCACCGTTTCCTCGCCGCGCAGCACCGGCCGGCAGCGGTCGGTGAGCACCAGGGCGCCGTGGGCATCGGCATCCGACCGCACCAGACCATAGGCGATCATCTGGCGGAACACGGTGCGCCATTGTTCCTTGGCGAACTCGGTGCCGATGCCGAAGGTGGTGGTGGCATCGTGGCCGAACTGCTTCACCTTGTCGGTCAGGGTGCCCATCAGCACGTCGATCACATGCACGGCGCCGAACCGCTGGCCGGTGCGGTAGACGGCGGACAGCGCCTTGCGCACCACCTCGGTGGCGTCGTAAGTCTCCGGCGGGTCGAGGCAGGTGTCGCAGTTGCCGCAGGGCTCGCAGGTATCGCCGAAGTACTCCAGCAGCACCTGACGGCGGCACTTGGCGGTCTCGGCATAGGCCAGCAGGGCATCGACCTTGCGGCGCTCGATGCGCTTCTGTTCCTCGCCGCTGTCCGATCCGTCGATCATCTGGTGCAGGCGCGCCACGTCCTGCATGCCGAACACCATCCAGGCGTTGGAGGGCAGGCCATCGCGTCCGGCGCGCCCGGTTTCCTGGTAATAGGCCTCCAGGCTTTTCGGCAGGTCCAGGTGGGCGACGAAGCGCACGTCGGGCTTGTCGATGCCCATGCCGAAGGCGATGGTGGCGCAGACGATGAGGCCTTCTTCCTTCAGGAAGCGGTCCTGGTTCTCGAACCGCACCTCCTTGGGCAAGCCGGCGTGATAGGGCAGGGCGGTGAAGCCCTCGCTCGACAGCCATTGCGCCGTTTCCTCCACCTTCGCCCGCGACATGCAATAGACGATGCCGCTGTCGTCGGCGTGCTCGCGCCTGATGAAGTCGAGCAGCTGCGACTTGGCATTGGTCTTGGCGCGGACGTGATAGCGGATGTTGGGGCGGTCGAAGCCGGCGATGAACTGGCGGCCGTCCTGCAAGGCCAGCCGCTCGACGATCTCCTTCCGCGTCGGGCCGTCGGCGGTGGCCGTCAAGGCGATGCGCGGCACATGCGGGAAGCGGTCGTGCAGGGCGCGCAGTTGCAGGTATTCGGGCCGGAAGTCGTGGCCCCACTGGCTGACGCAATGGGCCTCGTCGATGGCGAACAGGGCAAGGTCGACATGGGCGAGGTTGGCGAGGCAGCTTTCCCCCATCAGCCGTTCAGGGGCGATGTAGACGAGGTCGATCTCGCCGGCCCGCATCTGCCGCTCCACCTCCTGCTGCTCGAAGCGGTCGAGGGTGGAGTTGAGCGCCGCCGCCTTGACGCCGAGCTGCTTCAGCGCCTCCACCTGATCCTGCATGAGGGCGATGAGCGGCGACACCACCACCGCCACGCCCGGCCGCACCAGGCCAGGGATCTGGTAGCACAGCGACTTGCCGCCGCCGGTCGGCATGATGACGAGCGCATCACCGCCGCCGATGACGTGGGTGATGACATCCTCCTGCATGCCGCGGAAGGAGTCGTAGCCGAAGACGCTGCGCAGGACGCTTCTGGGATCGGGCTGCATGGCGGCGGTTATACAGGCACCGGGGCGGCGGGAGGAAGGGGGAAGGGCGAAAAGGGAAGGGCGTGCCGCCGGGTCAGTCCAGGGTGGCGGAGATGTCGGCCAGGATCGACGCCCATTCCGCCTCGTCGATGTCCATGAGGCCGAAGAAGCGCAGGGTGAAGGCGCCTTCGGTGGCGAAGAAGGCCAGCCGGGCGCGGCGCCCTTCCTCGGTGGTGGGGTCGAGGCCGGCCAGCCGCTCGCGGTACCAGCGGCGGGTGGAGTCGAGATGCTCCGGCGTTTGCAGCAGCACCGCCATCAGGCTGGCCGCCTTGGCGTTGGAGGCGTCGTCGGACTGGCGGGTGGCCTCCACATGCGCCCGTACCGCCGTCACCGGGTCGGGATCGGCGCCGGCGATGCGCTCGAACTGCCGGTCGTAGCTCTGCCCCCAGCGTTTGAACATGGCGTCCAGCAGGGCCTGCTTGGTGCCGAAGCTGTACTGCACGCCGCCCTTGGTGATTCCGGCCGCTTTGGCGAGGGCGTCGATGGTCAGTGCCGCCGCGCCTTGCGTGGTGACGATCTCCTCCGCCACGTCCAGCAGCGCCTCGGGGTCGATTGTCTTCCTGCGGCCCATTCCCACCTCTTTCAATTCAATACGTATGTATTTATATAGGGTGGCGGCGCCATTCCGCACTGTTGCGAACCCTGAAGACCCGAAATGACCAAACCCTACCCGTATCTCCCCTGGCTTGTCCTGGCCGTCGTGTCGAGCGGGCTGCTGCTCATCGTCGTCGACATGACCGTGCTTTATCTGGCGCTGCCGAGCCTGACCCACGACCTGCACGCTTCCAGCAGCCAAAAGCTGTGGATCGTCAGCGCCTATGCCCTGGCGGTGGCCGGTCTGCTGCCGACCATGGGGGCGCTGGGCGACCGCTTTGGGCACAAGCGGTTCTTCATGGCCGGGCTGGTGGTGTTCGGGCTGGCATCGTTGGCAGCGGCGTTCTCGCCGACGCCGGCGATCCTCATTGCCAGCCGGGCGGTGCTCGGCCTCGGCGCGGCCATGATGATGCCGGCCACTCTCGCCATCGTCCGCCATGTGTTCGAGGACCCGCGCGACCGCTCCATCGCCATTGGCGTGTGGGCGGCCATCGCCTCCGGCGGCGCGGCGCTGGGGCCGGTGATCGGCGGCGTGCTGCTGGAGTCCTTCTGGTGGGGATCGGTGTTCCTGATCAACCTGCCGGTGGTGGCGGTGGCACTGGTGGTCGGTGGGCTGCTCATCCCGGCCGGCAAGGGCGATCCGACGCGGCGGTTCGATCTGGTGGCGGCGGCGCAGATCATGGTCGCCTTGGTGGGCATCACGCTGGCCATCAAGGAAGCCAGCAAGCCGTCGCCGTCGCTGCCGCTGGCGATGGCCGCCCTGGGGGTTGGGGTTGCCGCCGGCCTCGTCTTCGTGCGGCGGCAGCAGCGGTCGGAGGTGCCGATGCTGGACCTCGGCCTGTTCGCCAACCGCGTTTTCACCGCCGGGGTGATCGGCGCCTTGGTCGCTTCCGGCGCGCTCATGGGCATGGAGCTGGTGGTCAGCCAGCGGATGCAGTTGATCGCCGGTCTGTCGCCCCTCCAGGCCGGGCTGGCCATCCTGCCCATTCCGTTGGCGGCCTTCGTCGCCGGGCCCTTGACCGGCGTGGTGCTGCCGCGCCTGGGGACCGAGCGCGTGCTGTGGGCGGCCCTGGCCCTGGCGGGGCTTGGCGTGCTTGGCTACCTGATCGGTCATCAGGCGGGGCTGGCGGTGCAGATCGTCACCTTCGCGGTCATCGGCGTCGCCATCGGCGGCGTGATGACGGCGGCGTCCAGCGCCATGCTGCTCAACGCGCCGGCGGACAAGGCCGGGCTGGTGGCGTCGGTGGAGGAAGTGTCCTACGAGATGGGCGGATTGCTCGGCATCGCCATCTTCGGTAGCCTGCTGTCGGCGATCTACACCGCGACCTTCGATCCGCCGGCCGCCCTGGCGGTGCCGGAGGCGGCGCGGGATGGCATCGATGCCGCCCTGATCATCGCCGAAACGGCGCCCGAATCCATGGCCAAGGCGCTCGTTCCCCTGGCGCATGGGGCCTTTGACACCGCCTTCGTGGTTGTGTTGACCGTCTCGGCGGCTCTGCTGCTGGCTGCCGCCGTCGCGATCGCGGCGCGGGCGCGACGGCCGGCGGGGCCGGTCTGACCCGGGTGCTTGGGTCGGTGGGGAAATTCCCGCGCCGCATGCCATGGTGAGCATTGAACCGCGCCGCCTGTTCATGGTGTGATCCGCTCTCGCGCCGCTGGGAGGGAGCCCGCACCACCGATGACCGTCGAACCGCAGACCACCCTATCCGTTGTCTCGCCCGTCGATGGCTCCGTCTACATCGAGCGGCCGCTGGCGTCCGAACAGCAGATCGCCGAGGCGCTTACGCTCGCCCGTCTGGCCTGCGACCGTTGGGCGCGCGAGTCGGTCACCGAGCGGGTGGCGGTGGCGGCGCGGCTGCTCGACCGGGTGAAGGGCGGTTATGGCCGCATCGCCGAAAGCCTTGCCTGGCAGGTCGGCACGCCGCTCGCCCAGGCGGAGCAGGAACTGCGCGACGCCGAGGACATCGCCCGCACCCTCATGGGCCTCGGCCCGCATGCGCTCGCCGACATTCATGGGCCGGAGGAGCCGGGGGTGGAGCGCTTCGTGCGCCGGGTGCCCCATGGTGTGGTGTTCGTCACCCTGCCGGCGGCGCAGCCGTGGCTGGTGGCGCTGACCGTCATGCTGCCGACACTGCTGGCTGGCAATGCCGTGGTGGTGCGGCCGAGCCCGCAAGCTCCCCTGGCGGCGGAGGTGATCGCCAAGGCCTTCCGCGAATCGGGGTTGCCCAAGGACGTGGTGCAGACCCTGCACCTCTCCGAGGCCGATGCCGCCCGTGTCGCCGGGGCGGTGGAGGTGGACATGGTGATCCACGCTGGCGAAGCCGAACTGACCCGCTGGCTGGTGGCGGCGGTGTCGGCCCGCGGCCGTCCCATCGAGATCGTCGGTCCTGGTCTGGATGCCGCCTATGTCCGCCGCGATGCCGCCCTGCCGGCCGCCGCCGCCGCCATCGCCGCCGCGAGCTTCCGCGATGCCGGGCGCGGCTATGGCGCGGTGAAGCG
>JAEWWF010000305.1 GCA_023396465.1 Pseudomonadota bacterium | reverse complement strand
GCCCCGGCCACCCAGGCGGCGCGGCCGGCGGCTCCGGCGCCCAGTCCCGCCCCGGCCCCTGGCGGCCGGGCCGGCTATGCCGACGACGAGCGCCAGACCCTCGACCGGCTGTTCGAGACCGCCCAGTGACCGCCCCGCATTCCCCCTTTGGATGCCCATCGCCCACGCAGGAGCTTCGGCCTTCGATGCTGACCACCAATCCTTTCGCTTTCGGGCCGGCGGCCCATCTTCGCGACGAGGACGATGACGACAAGCCGAAGGAGGAATGCGGCGTCGTCGGCATCTTCGGCGATCCCGATGCCGCCAGCCATGCGGTGCTCGGCCTGCACGCCCTCCAGCACCGAGGGCAGGAAGCGGCCGGCGTGGTGTCGTGCGACGGGTTCTCCTTCCACACCCATCGCGGCCTCGGCCATGTGTCGGAGAACTTCAAGTCGGAAGAGGTGATGAACCGGCTGATCGGCCCCATGGCCATCGGCCACAACCGCTATTCCACCTCCGGCGACAAGGCCCTGCGCAACGTCCAGCCGTTTTACGCCGATCTTGCCTTCGGCGGCCTTGGCCTGTGCCACAACGGCAACCTGACCAACGCCGTCACCCTGCGGCGGCAACTGGTGCAGAAAGGGTGCATCTTCTCCTCCACCTCCGACACCGAGGTGGTGCTGCAACTTGTGGCGCGCTCCGATTACCTGAGTGTCGAGGATCGGCTGGTCGATGCCTTGCGCAAGGTGGAGGGGGCCTATTCCCTCATCGCCATGACCACCACCGCCATGTATGGCATCCGCGACCCCTACGGCATCCGCCCGCTGGTGCTTGGCAGCCTGGACGGCGCCCATATCCTGGCGTCGGAAACCTGCGCGCTGGACATCATGGGCGCCGAGTACGTGCGCGACGTGCAGCCGGGCGAACTGGTCATCATCGACCGCGACGGCGTGCGCAGCGTCAAGCCCTTCGTTCCGGTGCAGAGCCGCTTCTGCATCTTCGAGTACATCTATTTCGCCCGTCCCGACTCGGTCGTGGAGGGCGCCAGCGTCTATCATGTGCGCAAGCGTATCGGCGAGGAACTGGCGCGCGAAAGCGGCGTGCCGGCCGATGTCATCGTGCCGGTGCCCGACTCGGGCGTGCCGGCGGCGCTGGGCTTCGCCGCCGAGTCGGGGGTGCCGTTCGAGTTCGGCATCATCCGCAATCACTACGTCGGCCGCACCTTCATCCAGCCGACCCAGCGCACCCGTGATCTGGGCGTCAAGCGCAAGCACAACGCCAACCGTGCCTTCCTGGAGGGCAAGCGGGTGGTGCTGGTGGACGACAGCATCGTGCGCGGCACCACCTCGAAAAAGATCGTGCAGATGGTGCGGCAGGCCGGCGCGACGGAAGTCCACATGCGCATTTCCTCTCCCCCCACCACCTACCCCTGCTTCTTCGGCATCGACACGCCCGACCGCGACAACCTGCTGGCGGCACAGCACAATCTGGCCGAGATGGAGAAGTTGCTGGGCGTCGACAGCCTGGCTTTCATCTCGCTGGACGGCCTGTACCGCGCCGTTGGCCAGGCTGGCCGCGACATGGGCAACCCGACCTTCTGCGATGCCTGCTTCACCGGTGACTACTTCCTGCCGTTGACGGACCGCAATGACTCCGACTGCGGCTCGCAGCAACTTAGCCTGCTCCAGGAGAAACTGGGGTAAGGAGCGGCAGCGCCCTTCCATCTGTGATGACTTGCCGGTCCGGGCGCCCTGGCGTGCCCGGACTACCCTCGCTGAAAGGACTGATCTTTCGCCATGACCGGACGCCTCCAGGATCGTATCGCCCTCGTCACCGGCGCCTCGCGCGGCATCGGCCGCGCCGTCGCCCTGCGTTTCGCCGAGGAGGGGGCGACGGTGATCGCGGTGGCCCGCACCAAGGGCGCCCTGGAGGAGTTGGACGACGAGATCAAGGCCCGCACCGGCCGCAACGCCATTCTGGTGGCGGAAAACCTGCGCGACGGCGACAAGATCGACCAGATGGGCGCCGCCCTGTTCCAGCGCTTCGGGCGGCTGGACGTGCTGGTGGGCAATGCCGGTGCGCTCGGCATGCTGGCGCCGCTCGGCCACGTCGGCATCAAGCAGTTCGATGAAGTGATGGCGACCAACGTCACCGCCACCTGGCGGCTGATCCGCAGTCTCGATCCGCTGCTGCGCGCCTCCGACGCCGGCCGCGCCATCTTCGTCACCAGCGGCGTGGCGCGGGACGACGGGCGCCCTTACTGGGGCCCTTACGCCGCCGCCAAGGCGGCGCTAGAGGTGATGGTGAAGACCTGGGCGCACGAGGTCGAGAACGTCTCGGCGGTCAAGGCCAATCTCATCGATCCCGGCCGGGTGCGCACCCGCATGCGGGCGCAGGCCTATCCCGGCGAGAACCCCGCGACCCTGCCGCCGCCCGAGGCCGTCACCGGCAGCTTCGTCGATCTGGCGGTGCCCGGCTGCGTCTTCACCGCCCAGGTGGTGACCGCCGAGGTCGCCGAGGGCTGGCGCTGACGCCAGCCCGACGGCGCCCCGCGCGGCCCGTCAACGCCAGGACGCCACCCGGCGGGCGACCGCCGGCACCGGCGTCGCGTCCTCGCTCACCCGGTCGATCACCTCGCCTGCCCACAGGGGATCGCTGCCCGTCGTCTCCGGCCACAGGGTGAGGCGGAGGAACACCATGTCGTGCAGGTCGTCCAACGCCGGTGCCGGGTCGCCGGCATAGCGGGTGGCGTCGATGTCGAGCACCAGGGCGCCATCGGCGGTGGAGCGATAGGTTCCCAGGTAATAATAGCTGTCATCCCCGCCGGTAAGGTGGCCGCGCTCCAGCGTCAGCGTGGCGCCGGTGGCCTGGGCGGCGGAATCCTTTTCCACCCGCACGATCCAGAACCCCTCGATGGCGGGCGCGGCGGCGGGCAGCGGCAAGGCGTCCGGACGGAGCGTCTGGCGTGCCGGTTCACTCATGGTTGGGCTCTCCCCCTTTGGTATCGGGTGCAGTCTAGTACGAAAAGACACCGCGCCTCCATGGGGGAGGGCGGTGTCAAAGGGGGTAGACGGGGCGGAGGGGTATTCCCGCCGGGGTATTCCCGCCGATCCTGGCGGGAATACCCTGGTCTTGACGGCTCAGAACGTCGCCTTGGCTTTCAGCAGGAACGACCGGCCTGGTTCCCGCAGCGGGTCGACGGTGGTGAAGTCCTGGCCGTAGGTGGCGCGATCGGCATAGTCTTCGTCGAAGATGTTGTTGGCCTCGGCACGCAGCGTCAGGTAGGGCGCGAAGTCCGGCACGTAGTCGGCGTGCAGGTTCACCACCTCGTAGGCCGGCAGGGCGCGGCCACCGGCCGCCACGGTGTCGGTGTTCTTCAGCGCCGCCTCGATGCTGCCGCCGACTGTCACGCCAATGGCCTCGAAGCTGTGGGCGGCTTCCAGCGCGATGATGCGACCGAGCGGCGCCCCCATGTATTGGGTGATGTCGGAATCGGCGGCGCTGCCGTTCACCTTGATGGTGCTGTCGGTGTAGCTGGCCCGCACGAAGCCCGGCCCCCAGGTATAGCCGAGGCCGAGGGAGTAGCCGTAGGTCTCGAAGTCGGCGGTCAGCGACGGCCCGCCGCGATAGCTTTCGTCGCGGGCGTTGCTGAAGTCGCTGCGGAACAGGCGGGCGGAGGCGGTGATACCGTTGTAATCGGCCTCGATGCCGGTGGTGTAGTTCCGCGCCCGCACGCCCTTCATGTCGGGGTCGTAGCTCCAGCGCGGGTTGAGGATGTAGTTCTCGGCCAGGGCGATGCCGCCCCAGACGTTGGAGTAGCCGGCGTTGAGGCGGATGTGCTCGGTGACCTGGAGGGCGGCGGAGACGTTGCCGCTGAGGCCGCTGTTGGTGATCTCGGACCCATCCACGCCCTCGAACCACTGGCGGTCGCCGCGCAGGCCGAAGGACACGGTCAATGGGTCCAGCGGCTGCAACCGCGCCTGGGCGTAGGCGCCGACGTTGCGGGCCTTTTCGTCCATGTCGTCGGTGGCGTCGTAATAGCGGGCGCGGTCGTTGTAGAAGTCGACGCCGGCGGTGATGCTGTCGACGGCGCTCAGGTTGAAGCTGTTTTCGATGCGGCCGGCCAGGCTGCCGGTGCGGCCGGTGCTGTCGTAGGGCTCCGGGACTTCCACGTCGGTGACGCTGTAGGACAGCACCACGCGGGGATCCCACAGGCCGGTGGCGTCGGGGGTGCTGTAGGTGAAGGCGACGGTGCGGCGGTCCATGTCGTACTCGCGCACCGGCGGTTCCGGCCGGTTGGTGATGGCGCCGATATTGGCGCGGTAGGGGCGATTGGCGCCGTCGTTGACACGCTCCGCCGACACTTCCAGGCGGTGGCCGCCGTCGCTGTGATAGGCGACCTTGGCAAGGCCGGAGATCATGTCGGCGCCGCTACCGGCCACCTCGCGGCCATTCCCGCCCTTGAAGTCGTCGCCGACGGCGCGATTGAGGTAGCCCAGCACCTCGAACCCGGCGGCGCGGCCATAGGCGGCGGTACCGGCGGTGACGGTGTCGCCGTTGGTGCTGTAGCTGCCGGTCACGAAGCCGCCGAGGGAGCGGCCCGGCGCCAGCAGGTCGCCGACATCGACGGTTTCATAGGTGATGGCACCGCCAAGCGCGCCCGGTCCGGCGTCGGCCGGGGCGACGCCGGGGTCGATCCGCACCGCCTTCAGCAGGCTGGGGTCGATCAGGTTGGTGCCGTTGTGGTGGAAGACCTTGTTGTTCTGGCGGGCGCCGTCGATCTGGACGGCGAGGTTGGTTTCCTCGATGCCGTTGACATAGACCTTCTGGCTGAGCGGCAGGGCGCCGCCGACGGAGACACCGGACTCGCCGGCGAAAACATCCTTCATGGTGGCCGGATTGCGCCGCTCCAGATCCTGGCGGGTGATGCCGATGCTGGCGGCACCGTCGGCCGCGCCGCCCCAGCCGGTGGCGGCGAGGGCGCTTTCCACCCGCACCGGCTCCAGCATCAGGGTCTCGCCGCCCGGCGCCGCGCCGGTGGCATCCATGGTCACCGCATTGGGCGCGGTGAAGCGGTAGGTGAGGCCGGTGCCGACCAGCAGGCGCTGAAGCGCCGCTTCGGTACTCATGCGGCCGCTGACGCCAGCGGTGCGCAGATCCCGGACCAGATCGCCGCGAACCGAGGTTTGCACCCCGGTCTGTTGCCCGAACAGCGGCAGCGCATCGGCCAGGGGCTGCGGCGGGATGGCGAAGGTATGCACGGCTTCGGCCTGTGCCGTCTGCTCCATCGTCGCCGCGTCGGCGGCCATCGCTTCCGCCGTCAGCGTCAGGGCCGGCGCCGTCAGCGCCGTGGTCACCAACAGCGCCCGCAGCGCCGTCGCCGGGGTGGCCGTGACCATCCCCAATCCCCAAACCCTCATCCCTCACCCTCCACACATGTTTATCGTCGGTGCCAGCAGTCTGCAAATGCGACTTATTTTCTGGCCTCTCCCTTGAGACGACGATGGGAGGCGTGATTTCAAATTTTCTTGGAAAAAATGGCGCCGATGTCAGGTGGCCGGTTTGACCAGCCGCAGCCAGGGGGTGATTTGCTGAACCCTGGCGCCATGGGAGGCGGCGATCGCCTCCAGGGCAGCCTCGGGCTGGGTGAGGTCGAAGAAGCCGGTGACGGTGCGATTGGCGAGGGCATCGTCCGTCACCACCACCCAACCCGGCACATAGGCGTCCACCTGCGCCACCACCTCGCGCACCGGACGGTCGCGCGCCACCAGTTGCCCGCGCCGCCACGCCGCCACCAGCGCGGCCGGCGTGGTGGTGCGGGTGAGGGCGCCGGAGCCATCCACCGCCACCGCCTCGCCAGCGGTCAGATCGGTCCCGGCGCTGGCGCCGGAGTCCGCCCCGGTGACGCGAACACGCCCGTGCTCCACGGCAATCCGAACGCCGCCATCGCGGCGGCTGACCTCGAAAGCGGTGCCGAGGACGGTGGTGGTGACGTCTGCGGCCCGGACCTGGAACGACCGCCCGTTGTGCGGCGCGACCTCGAAGAAGGCGGTGCCGCGCAGCAGTGTCACTTGCCGGGCGGAGCCCCCTGAAATGGCGAGGCTGACGGCGCTGTCCGGTGCCAGATGCAGACGGCTGCCGTCGGCGAGGTCCAGGCGGCGGGTTTCCGCCGCCGCCGTCACCGCGTCGGCCCGCAGGTGCAGCAGGGCGTCCGGGGTGAGCATCATTAGGGCCAGGCAGGCGGCCACCGCCAATGCCGCCGCCGCCCGCCAGCGTCGTCGGGGCGGGGCGGCACGATGTGGTTCGGGGCGAAGGGCGGTGTCGTGCGCCGCCGACACCGCCAGCGAGGACGCGCCCAGCATTTGCCATAGGCGCTGGATCTCCTGCCATTCCTGCCGGTGCCCCGGATCGGCATCCAGCCAGCGGGCATGGGCAGCCAGCACGGCGTCATCGCCGGGGCTCTCCCGCAGTGCCACCTGCCAAGCGGCGGCGCTCTCCGGCGACGGAGCCGGGCAGGGGCAGGCGGGATCGTGGTTCATGTCGCTCCTTCCGGACGCGGGCTCTCCCTCAAGAGACGTTGGCGGAGCGGCAATTTTCAACCGGGGGCGAAACCCTGTCATCGGCCTTCCCCTTCAGTGCCGTGCCAAACGGCGGCGGCAGTGTTCCAGCCCTTCGGTCACCAGGGCATGGGCGGTTCCCACCGAGACGCCGAGGTGGGCGGCGATGTCGGCCAGCCGGTGAT
>JAEWWF010000300.1 GCA_023396465.1 Pseudomonadota bacterium | reverse complement strand
CGCCGGGGCAGGCGCGGCGGCCGGCGGCGGCGGGGCCGGCGGGGCGCCGAAGGTGTAACGCACGCCAACCATGATGGTGTGGTTCTGATACTCGGTGTCGTAGGAGCCGACGCCGGTGTTCAGCTTCAGGTCCGGGGCCTGGAAGTAACGGTAGTCCAGGGTCAGGTCGACATTGTCGGTGACGCCGTAGGAGGCGCCGGCGATGCCCTGCCACGCCCAGGAGGTGTCGCCGTCATCGGTGAACACGCCGGAGGCGTTGCCGATGTTTTCCGCTTCCACGCGGGCGAAGCCGAGACCGGCGCCCAGGTAGGGCTTCAGGCCGATGCCGAAGTCGAAGTCGTACAGCACGTTGGCCATGCCAGCGAGGGCGTTGATGGAGCCGCTGCCGCCGACGCCGGGGGTCACGCGGTCCACATCATTGTCGCGGTAGCTGAATTCCAGTTCGGTGCGCAGGCCATTGCCCCAGGCGTAACCGCCAGCGATCATGGCGGCCCAGCCGTCCTCGAAGCGGACATCGGCATCACCGGCGCCGCCGGTGCCGTCGAGATCGGAATCCTCGGGGATGACGTAGCCGGCACCGAGGGAGATGTAGGGGCCCTGGTTCTGAGCCAGAGCCGGCGCACCGGCGGCGACCGCAAGGGCGATGGCGCTGGCAGCGAGGGCAAGGGAGCGCTTCATGACGCAGACTTCCTTCTTTCAATCCTGAACCGTGTCGTGGCTGCCACAGGGGAAAGCGGCTGCGGACCACGTAGGGCGCGATGTTCTGGCGCTAGGGTGTGCCTCAACCGGCGCAGAAATCAAGTTCTGGAACGGGTTGGAGCGGGGTCCGCTGCCATCGCCGCAGCGTTTTCCCCACACCTGTTGCGCAGCAGCAACAGGTGTGGAGCGGAATCCCACCGAAGGTGCTAAACGGCCATCCCCAAAGGTGAAGGGGCGCCCGGTCCGGGCGCCCCTTCACCGCTGTGACAGGCGGGGCCGGCGGTCAGCGCGGCTCCAGCCGGATGGCGCCGTCCAGGCGGATGACGGTGCCGTTCAGCATGCGGTTGCCGCAGATGGAGAGCACCAGGTCGGCGTATTCCGAGGCCTTGCCCAGGCGCTTCGGGAACAGGGTCTTGGCCAGCAGGCTGTCGAGCACGTCCGGCGGCAGGCCCTCGAACATCGGCGTCTCGAAGATGCCCGGCGCGATGCACATGACGCGCACGCCCTTGGGCGCGAATTCGCGCGCCGCCGGCAGGGTCAGCGAGGCGACGCCGCCCTTGGAGGCGGCATAGGCGGCCTGGCCGAACTGGCCCTCGAAGGCGGCGACCGAGGTGGTGTTGACGATGACGCCGCGCTCGCCTTCCTCCAGCGGGTCGAGGCCCACCATGTCGGCGGCGGCCTGCGACATGACGTTGAAGGTGCCGATCAGGTTGATCTGGATGACGCGGGAGAAGGCGCCCAGATCCATGGCCCCTTCCTTGCCGACGATGCGGGCGCCGTGGACGACACCGGCGCAGTTGACGGCGATGCGGGCCGGGCCGTGCGCCTCGCGCCCCTTGGCGATGGCGGCCTTCACCGAGGCGGCGTCGGTGACGTCGCAGACGGCGGCCAGGCCGCCGATCTCGCGCGCCGCGGCGGTCAGCTTGTCCTCGTTGAGGTCGAGCAGCGTGACCTTGGCGCCGGCGGCGGCCAGCGCCGCGGCGGTGGCCCGGCCGAGGCCGGAAGCGGCGCCGGTGACGATGGCGGCCTGCCCTTGGACGTTCATGTATTCCTCCCGGTATTTTTTGCACAGAAGATGACGATGGTTTGCATACCAGATTCGCCCCCGAACCGAAAGATCACGTCGGGCGGGAGGCATCGTGCGGCGGCGGCGCCTGCTTCACCCGCGCCTCGCGCAGCAGGATGTAGAGGGTGGAGGCGGCGATGATCAGCGCCCCCACCAGGGTCATCCAACTCGGCTGCTCGGCGAACAACAGAAAGCCGAGTGCCCAGGCGATGGGGATCTGGAAGTAGTCGAACGGCACCACGATGGTGGTATCGGCCAGACGGTAGGCGCGCAAGGCGCAATACTGCCCGACGGTGCCAAGCACGCCCACCCCGGCCAGGACCATCAGCGCCTCGGCATCAGGGGTTTTCCAATGCGGCAGCGCGGCGATGCCGGTGACGATGATCGAGGCGATGGAAAACCACGTCAGCATGGTCAGCGGCCCTTCCGTCGCCGCCATGCGCTTGATGAGGGTGATGACGCAGGCCATCAGGAAAGCGGCGGCCACCGCCGCCCAGGCGGCGGCGTTGAGGCCGCCGGTGTCGGGCCGCAGGATCAGCAGCACGCCGACGAAGCCGCAGGCGGTCGCCGCCCACCGCCGCCAGCGCACCGCCTCGCCCAGGAACAGCACCGCCAGAACGATGAGGAACAGCGGTCGGGCGTAGGCCAGCGCCGTCGCCGCCGCCAGCTCCATGTTGGCGATGGCGTAAAAGATGCACAGCATGGTGGCCGACCCGAACAGGGCCCGCAGCACATGCAGCCCCGGCCGGTGGGTGATCAGCACCGATCCCATGTCGCGCCACGGCAGAAACGGCATCAGGGCGATGAAGCCGAACACGCAGCGGAAGAAGGCGACCTCGAATCCGTGCAGGTCGCCGCCCGACAGCTTGGCGCCGGCGCCCATGAAGCCGAAGGCGGCCGAGCTGGCCATCATCCACAGGGCGCCGCGCACGTTGTGGGACAGCCGCTGCGGCAGGGCATCGAACGGCCGCAGCAGGCGCTGCAAGAGGGGCGGCATGACGGGTCCAGATGCAGGAGAACGGCGGAAATCATCCCCCGACTCCACCGCCAGGGCCAGAGCCACTCTGCGACCCCGGCCATCGCCATCGGACATGCCTGCCGATCGCTTGGGGGCGTCAGAGACCGCAGTCGGCCAGCTTCATGTCCAGCCGGTGCTGTCGGCAGCAGGCGAGCAGGGTGTTGCACAACAGCATGCCGATGCCGAGCGGCCCGACGGCCGTGAACCGGTCGGCATAGGCGCCGGCCACCTGGAGCATGTCGGCGCGGCGGCAGTCGCCCACCTGCTCCACCGTGCCGTCGGGGCGCTGAACCCGGTGACGGCCGGTGTCGATGACGGTGGCGCCGGGGCGGATCCAGTCGGCGCGGATGGCTTCGGGCCGGTTGATGCTGCTGACCACGATGTCGGCCTGACGGGTCACCGCCTTGGGATCACGACTGCGCGAGTGAATCAGGGTGACGGTGCAGTCGGCTGCTGTCAGCAACTGCGCCACCGGCGTGCCGACCACGGCGCAGCGGCCGATCACCGCCGCCGTCATGCCGGTCAGATCGCGGCCGTGATGATGGCGCAGGATGTGCCGCACCGCCAGGGGGATGCTCGGCATGAGCCCGGTGCCGCCGGTGATCATCTCGCCCATGTTGCGCGGGTGCTGACCATCGACGTCCTTCTCCGCCAGGATGGCGCGCCGCACCCGTGGCAGGTCGATGTGGCGCGGCAACGGCTCCAGCAGCAGCACGCCGTTGATGCTGGAGTCATCATTCATGCCCTCGACGACCAGCAGCAGTTCGTCGGTGGTGGTTTCGGCCGGCATGTCGTGACGGTTGACGGTGAAGCCGACGTCGCGGGCCCAGGCTTCGCGCTCGTCCAGCATCACCTTGGTCTCGCCCTTGTCACCGACGCGGATGAGGGCGATGCCCGGCCGCAGCTTGCGGGTGTCGCGAATCTCGCGCACCCGCTTGCCGACCGCATCGCGCAGGTCTTCGGCGTCGTCGCGGCCGTCGATCAGCAGGGCATCAGCCATCGCCGGTGATCCTTTGCGTCAGATGCGCCGTCAGCGCCGCCGGATCGCCGGCGATGTGCAGGGCCTTGCGGCGGTCGGTGGCGCCAGCGACCAGGGTGAAGGCCGTCTTCGGCAGCTTCCACTCCTTGGCCAGCAGCTTGATCAATGCCTCGTTGGCCTTGCCGTTCTCGGGCACGGCGGTGACGGCGACCTTCAGCACCTGGCCGCCGTCGGCGTCGGCGGCAACCCCTTGCACGGCGTTGCGCGACGCCTTGGGGGTCAAGCGTATCGCCAGCCTCACCCCATCGGCGACGGCATGCAGCGGCAGGTCGGCGACGGGGGCGGCCATGGGCTCAAAGGCTGAAGGCGAGGCGGCCGATGACGCCCTGGAGGAAGATGATGATGAGGATCAGCACCATGGGCGACAGGTCGATCCCACCCATCACCGGCACGACGGAGCGGATCGGCCGCAGGGCCGGCTCGGTGATGCGGTGCAGGAAATCGCCGACGGTATAGACGAAGCGGTTGTGGGTGTTGATGACGTTGAACGCCACGAGCCAGCTCATCACCGCCGAGATGATGAGCGCCCAGAGGTAGAGATTGAGCGCGATGCTCACGACCTGCAACAGGGGTCCGAGAACGACATCCATGGACGTACAACCGCTCCGCGTTGGTAATGCACGCGAAAAACGTAAGGCTTGGGGGCGGATCGCGCAAGGCCGCCGACCCACCTCGACGCCCCCACCTTCGCCCGCGCCGGTCGCGCCGACTGGGTATCGAGAACCGCCTCTGCTGGATCCCGGACGTCGTCTTCCACGACGATCCCGCACGCCTGCGTTCGGGCCACGCCCCCCAAAACATGCCCCTCGTCAAACACGGGGTCATGCCCCTCGTCCGCCCCCCGAACGACAAGCGCAGACTGCTAGGTCCGCCGAAAACGCGCCATCCTGAACCAGGATGCCCTCAAGGCTCCCAGTCGGCAGAGGCCGCCGGGACGCTCCCTGCGCTGCCCGGCTGAGGCCCTTGCGTGGGCGCGGGGGCTGGCGGATGATGATGCCGTGTTTCCCCTCTCAGCGAGCCCCCTCATGGACATGATGATTCTGTTCCTGGCCGCCGCCGCCGGCGCGATTTATGTGCTGACGCCAGGGCCGGCGTTTCTGGCGGTGCTCGGCATCGGCGTGAGCCAGGGGCGGCGGGCGAGCTTCGGGTTCCTGTCCGGCCATCTGGTCGGCGACCTGCTGTGGACGGTGATGGCGCTGACCGCCATCATCGGCGCCCGCACCGTCAGTCCGCTGGTGTTCGATCTGCTGGGCGTGGCCTGCGGCGCCTACCTCCTGTACCTGGGGGTGAGGGCGCTGATGGTGCGCAAGGGCGACGAGTCGGGCGGCGGTTTCGTGACCCGCAGCCCGTTCCGGCGCGGCCTGCTGTTCGGCATCACCAACCCCAAGGGCTATCCGGTGGCGCTGGCCATGTTCACCGCCCTGCTGGCCGACCGTGCCGACGCGCTGACCTGGGGCGCGGCGCCGGAGCTGCTGGCGGCGGCCTTCCTCGGCTTCCTGCTCGCCGATGTGATCCTGGTGTGGCTGACCGGCCTGTCCGGCCTGAAGGCGGTCTACCGCCGCTATGACATCTGGATCATCCGCGCCACCGGCGCCCTGTTCGTCGGCTTCGCCGTCAACGCCCTGACCGCCAGCCTGCCGGGACTGTGGGCGCGGCGGTGAAGGTGAGCCCGCCGTCAATGCACTAAGGGGCCCGCGGCGGTCAGGCGCAGCGGGCCCCTTAGGCTTGTTTAGACTCGGGCGCCGTCCGTTACCGGCAAAGTTCCTTTGAACGACGTCAGCCTCCGAGTGAGAGGGAGTTCAAACAACTATAAGGGCATGCCAAGCGCATCCGCTGCTGATTGCTCTGGTGCGCTTTGCTTCTAGGCGAGGCGCGGATATACCCGCTATGGGAGCGTGTTGTATCTGTAACCCGTTGACCTAGCTCAGTGGGGCGGGCATGCTATCCCCCCATATTAAATAGGGGAACTCATGTCTCTCTATAATGTACATCTTCACAAGCTGCTGGCGATCATGTACGCGACGCCTCAGCAAAAGCGTTCAATTCTTATGCAGGATATTCGCCGCGCACAGACGGCTTTTCTTGCGACGTCGGGTGGCGATTTTTACGCCCCTTTTTGGGCGGACGTGAAGGCGCACGTCGCTGGTAGTGGCGATCTCTCTCAGATGTCCCAGGCTCGGATCGAAAACAACTTCCGGCGGGAACGCCTTTATGAACAACTAAAGGATGGGTTTCTGGAGTGGTGGACAGCCTGGAGAAGGTGGCAAAATGAGCCGATCAAGCTTGTTGAGCCTGGGATATGTGGGAAGCTTGAGTTCGGGGTGCTTGGCGCCACCGTAAAAGTTAAGAATTTGCTCTCGATGGCACTAGGGGGATCGGCTAGCTCAAATTTTGCGGTCTACCCCTATTTCCGAGAAGAACCGGAACTGGATGGCGAGGCTTGGCGCCTCGCCGTTTGGGCAGTTAGCAAAGCGGTCGGTGCCCAGGTCAACAACTCTTTCTGTATTCTGGATATTCAGCGTGGGGTGGCTAGAGAGTACGCGCAGGAGCGTCTTCGTG
>JAEWWF010000170.1 GCA_023396465.1 Pseudomonadota bacterium | reverse complement strand
CGGCAGCGGCTCGTTGAAATGGCGGAAGATGCGTTGGATGTTGCGCCGATTGGCCTTGTAGCGCATGTCCAGCAGATCCCCCACCAGCGGCGTCAGGCCGAGCAGCCAGTCAAAACCGACGGTCGCCGCCATCTTCGCGATCTCGCGCCACGGCAGACCAAGACGGCGGGCCTCCAGGAGAACCCAGCCCGCCATCAGCGCGGTCACGGTGTCCCCCACCCCCGGCACCAGCCCCACCAGTCCGTCGAGCCCAACGCGGCCGAGGATGGGCACCTGGAAGCGATCGTCCAACCACCATGCGACACGCGCCAGACGGAGAAGCCGCCGACGCCTTTCGGCATCGACGGCTGTCCGCTGATCCACCTGCGGACGTCGGCGGCTCAGTTCAAATCGCGGCGGAACGCATCCGCCTCCTCCTCGGCCCGCTCCTTGGCGTAGCCGTACCGCTCCTGAAGGCGGCCGACCAGTTCATCACGATTGCCTTCGATGCGGGTGAGATCGTCGTCGGTGAGGTCGCCCCACCGCTGTTTCACCTTACCCTTCATCTGGTTCCAGTTGCCGCGCACCTGTTCCCAGTTCATGGCGTACTCCTGTATCTGTAAGACTCTGCTCTACAAACACTTGAGAGGTTGTCCAGGTTCGATTTAGTCACCGTCCGGCTGCTGCGCCTGCTGCTCGCCGGCCGTGACGTCCTGCCAGGTGCGTTCCAGGTCCACCACCGCCTGCTGGAAATTCTCGCGGGCCGCCTGCCAGCCCTCGGCGGTGGCGCTTTCCACTTGGGTCCACGCCTCCTGCACCCGCTCCATGGCATCGGACATGGCCCGCTCGGCGTCGATATCCAACCCATCGCCCACCTCTGCCCCATCACCGACGCCGGGCTCGACCCGTTGGGTCAGCGCGCCGGACGCGCCACCGGCCGACGGCTGCACCACCCGCCCGGCGGAGTCCTGCGTCGGCCCCGGCAAGCTGCCACGGCTCTGGGCATCGCGGGGATTGAACTCGGGTTGGGCCTCCAGTTGCGTCCGGCCCATGGCCACCACCAGACGCGCCTCGCCGCCCTCGCCGCCGGTCTGAATGGAAAAGGCCTCCGGCGGCACCGACACCTGTCGCGCCCCGACGCCCAGCAGTCCCCCGTAGGAGACCACGACATGCTCCACCGCGCCGCTTTCGCCGCGGCGGACATCCTCAAGCGCGCCGACCTTCTCCCCATCGGCGGTATAGACCGGCTCACCGACACGGGCATAGAGATCATCGGCGGACGGCGACGCCTGCTGCACGGAGGGGACCGCCGCCTGTTCCACCGGCGCACTTTGGTCCGCCTGAGCCAGCGCCGGCCCCACCGGCAGCGCCAGGGCGGAGGCGAGAAGAAGGGGCTTCAACATGGCGGCAGGCTCCTCTGAAAAACATCGGCTGCGATGGAAACGGCGCGGGCAGACCGACGGTTCAGCCTGCCCCACCGTTGCCACAGCCTCAACGTCTGGTTTTATTCGGCATCTTCACGGTCACGCGCCATCCCGGCGGCCGGCGAGTCGGGGGCAGTGATTTCCTCCGCCACATCGCCAAAGGCGAACTCGGGCAGCGAGGCCACTTCTTCGGCGCCGAGGCGGCTGGAGATCACCATGTCGTCGCCATCGCGGCCAATGGCCAAGCGATCGGCGGGGATCATGACGCGGCGGCCGTCGTGCTCCACCACCACGCCATCAAGGCCGCGCTGACTATGGACGATCACGTCCTCGACGTCCCCCAGATCCTCGTCACCGACCCGCACGCTGGCGCCCGTTAGGTCGTCGGAGAGGGCAATGCCGGCGCCCCGGCGGGCGGCTTCATCACCGGGATCGAAGGCCGGCAGGGCGGCGATGTCCTCGCGGGTATGAGGAGTCACCAGCAGCCAGTCGGACGGACCACGGCCGGTTTGCACCTCGACCTCGGTCAGCGGCAGCAGCACTGTATGGCCGTCGCGGACATCAATGGCCACCTGCACGGCGCCGTCTTCGCCGAAGTAGACCTCGGTCACGCTGCCGGCCGGCTGGTCACGGCCGTACCACAGGTCATCCCCCACCAGTTCGCTGACCGGCAGGGCGAAGGTGGAATCGCCACGGGCCCCGATGGCCCCGCCCATGTGGCTGGTCGCCTCCTCGGCGCGGTTGGTGTTGGCGATTTCGTCGGCCGACTGCGGTTGATTCTCGGCGGCTGTCTCGCCGTAGCTCTTGCCATCGGGGCCGATCCGCTCGTCGGGCAGGTCGCGGGTGGACGGCGCCGGGGCATCGTGGGAGCCGACCTGGGCCAGCGCCGGGCCGGCGGCGAAGGGCACGGCAACGGCGCCGGCCAGCAAAAGGGTACGCAGCATGGGAAATACCTCCGGGCTGCCCTGGTGTTCAGGGACAGGCGTTCGTTTCCCCATCAACGCCCCCGCGCACGCAGGGGTTTCCCAGGAGGGTGGACGCGACCCGACGGTGGATCACTCGTCGTCGTCGTACTGTTCCTGCGTCACCAGATTGCCGAACTTGGTGTAGTTGCCGTCGAAGAACAGTCGCACGGTGCCGATGGGGCCGTGACGCTGCTTGCCGATGATGACCTCACCGATGTTGGCGGCCTTGGCCAGCCGTTCCTGCCAGCCGGTGTAGCGTTCGAGGAACTTGTCCTCCGCCTCTTCCGGCTTGCGGCCGGGCTCGGCACGGGCAAGGTAATATTCCTCGCGGTAAACGAACATCACCACGTCGGCGTCCTGCTCGATGGAGCCGGATTCGCGCAGGTCCGACAGCTGCGGCTTCTTGTCGTCGCGCTGTTCGACGGCGCGCGACAGCTGCGACAGGGCCATGACCGGCACGTTCATTTCCTTGGCCAGCGCCTTCAGGCCACGGGTGATGGCCGACACCTCCTGAACGCGGTTCTCGCTATTGCCCTTGCCGCCGCCGCCCGACAGCAGCTGAAGGTAGTCGATGATGATGAGGCCGAGCCCCTGGCCGCCGTTCTGCCGCGCGAGGCGCCGGCAGCGGGTGCGCAGGGCGGAAACGGTCAGGGCCGGGGTGTCGTCGATGTAGAGCGGCAGGCTTTGCAGTTCCTGGCTGACCTGGATCATGCGCTGGAAGTCGGCATCGTCCAGGTCGCCGGTGCGCAGCTTGTGGCTGGAGATCTCAGCCTGCTCGGCCAGGATTCGGGTCGCCAGCTGCTCGGCCGACATTTCCAGCGAGAAGAAGGCGACGCGGGCCCCCTCCACCACCTTGCGGGTGCCGTTGTCGTCGACTTCCTCGTGGAAGGCCTTGGCGGCGTTGAAGGCGATGTTGGTCGCCAGCGACGTCTTGCCCATGGACGGGCGGCCAGCCAGGATCAGCAGGTCGGACTTGTGCAGGCCGCCGAGCTTGCGGTCGAGGTCGATCAGCCCGGTGGTGCAACCGGCCAGCGACCCGGCGCGGCGGTGGGCGTTCTGCGCCATCTCGATGGCGCCGGCCAGCGCCGAGGCGAAATCGACGAAGCCCTTGTCCGATTCGCCGGTGGTGGCGAGGTCGTAGAGCGACTGTTCCGCCGTCTCGATGTGGGTACGGGCGGTGGTCTCGAAATCCACCGTGTAGGCGTCGTTGACCAACCGCTCGCCCAGGTCGATCAGTTCCCGCCGCAGGTGCAGATCATAGATCTGGCGGCCGTATTCCGCCGCGTTGACGATGGTGACGACACTGTTCACCAGGGTCGCCAGATACTCCATGCCGCCGACCTCCTGAACCGCGCTGTCGCGCTCCAGGTAGGTTTTCAGCGTCACCGGCGTGACCGTGTGGCCGGCCTCGATCAGCTTGCCGCAGGCGCGGTAGATGGCGGCATGGGCCGGATGGGCGAAATGCTCCGCCCGCAGATATTCCGACACCTTCTCGAAGGCGCGGTTGTTGACCAGGATGGCGCCCAACAGGGCCTGCTCCGCCTCGTAATTGTGGGGCGGCACGCGGGTAGGGGTGGCGGTCGGGGCGTGCAGGGCCTCGCCGCCGGGGATCGCGGTCAGGTGCAGGGGGCTGGTGCTCATGGTTCCACTCTAGCAGACCTTGCCCGCCGCGGCGTCGGACTTCGGCCTGTGGATAGCGGGGAAATCCGGGAAAAGGGTGCCCCGGCCTTGCATCGGAATGATGACGGGCGAGTCGCTTTCCGGTATGGTCGGCGGCAGAGAGAGGTTTAAAAAAACGAGGGAGTCCGGGCCCATGCGGCGCTTTCTTGCGACGCTGACTCTAGCTGCCTGCATCGGCGTGGCGGGTGCCGCCATGACCATGTCCCCCCCCCGCCCCGCCGCCGCCGGCGAGGCCCTGGCGGCCATCAATCCGAGCGCCATGATCATCGACAAGATCGTCGTCGAGAAGACGGAACGCCGCCTGTCCCTGCTGTCGGAGGGACGGCCGGTGCGGACGTGGCCGATCTCGCTCGGGTGGGAACCGGACGGCCACAAGCGTTATGAAGGCGATGGCCGCACGCCGGAAGGCTGGTACGTCATCGACTTCCGCAACCCGGACAGCATCTATTACCGCTCGCTGCGCATCAGCTATCCCAACCCGCAGGACCGTGCCGCCGCTGCCGCCATCGGCAAGAGCCCCGGCGGCGACATCTACATCCACGGGCAGCCGACGACCATCAGAAGCTCGCTGCGGGCCAAGACCATGAAGGATTGGACCGCCGGCTGCGTCGCCGTCTCCAACGACGCCATGGACGAGATCTGGCGGCTGGTGGACCTCGGCACCCCCATCGAAATCCTGCCCTGACGGCGGCATGGCCGGGCGTGACGCCCGGCCGCCCCTGCCCGTCCGCTCACAGCAGCGGCAGGTCTTCCATGGCCAGCGCCCGCTGGGTGGCCGGGCGCTGCTGCACCCGCCGCACCAGCGCCAGATAGCGCGGGAACTCCGTCTCCAGGTCGAAGCCGGCGCGACCGCCCCACCGCAGGAACACCGTCAGGTGGGCGTCGACGACGCTGTAGGCGCCAAGGGCGAACCCGTCCTCCGGCAAGCGGCCCTCCACCTCCCCCAGGGCGGACCGGAAGGCGGCAAGGCCAGCCTCGCGCACCGGCGCCGGATCGGCCCCCTCGGTGACGAAACGCTCCGGCCGGAAGAAGCGGGTGAAGTGCGGATGCACGCCGCCGGCCAGATGGTTCATCCACTCATGCGCCCGCGCCCGGCCGAGCGGATCTGTCGGGATCAGCCCCTTGTCCGGGTGGGTATCGGCCAGATAGGCCATGATGGCATGGGTTTCCGTCAGCACCTGACCGTCACCAAGCTGCAACGCCGGCACCTTGCAGCGCGGGTTGATGCGGCGGTAGTCGTCGGAATACTGCTGCCCCTCGGCCAGGGTGACACGCACCGGCTCGTAGGCGGCGCCGGTTTCCTCCAGCACGATGTGCGGCGCCAGCGAGCAGGCGGCGGGGGAGTAAAAGAAGCGCAGGGTCATGGATCGGCTCTCGCGGATCGTGAACGATACCGCCACAGTACCCGACCGGAGCGATGGGAGTAAGGGCCGGTCTGATCCCGGCTCAGGCGACCGGTGCGGCGTCGTCCACCACCAGCTGTGCCTCGGTGCGGCCCTGCCAGGTGTCGGCCCGCAGGGTGCCGGCGATGTGGAACACCCGCCCGGCGGAATTGAGCAAGGCCTGTCCCAAATCCCCGTCGACACAGCGGAAGGCGATGGCCTTCAACCGTCCGGCACCGCCGATACCCGACAGGAACATGCGGACATGGCCGGAGCCGACCACATCGGCCCGCGCCACCCGGCAATTGGCGACCACGAAACGCGGTTCCTCGTTGCCGGCGCCATAGGGGCCGCATTGGGCCAGCGTCGCCACCAAGTCGGGCGAGGCGGCGCCGACGTCGATGGCGCCGTCCAGTTCCAGCGTCGGCACGATGCCGCCGGCGTCCAGTTGGGCGCGCAGGCGCTCGGCCAGGAAGGCGCGGAAGGCGGGCAGCTTGTCTTCCGCCAGGGTGAAGCCGGCCGCCATGGCATGGCCGCCACCGGCCATCAGCAACCCGGCCTCGCGCGCTGCGATGACGGCGCGACCAAGGTCCAGCCCCGGCACCGAGCGGCCGGAGCCCTTGCAGAGACCGCCCTCCACCGCCAGCACGCAGGCCGGCATGGCATAGCGTTCCTTCAACCGGCTGGCGACGATGCCGACGACGCCGGGATGCCAGCCCTGACCGTAGACGAACACCAGCGGATCGT
>JAEWWF010000165.1 GCA_023396465.1 Pseudomonadota bacterium | reverse complement strand
GTCCACCTCCCCCTGACCGTCAAGGAGCCTCCTTCGCCATGACCACCCCCGACATCTCCGCCGGCCAGCCGCCCGACGCCTCCCGCGTCACCGCGTCCGATGGCGGCAAGCAATTGGCGCTCATCGTCTACATTCTGTATCTGGCGGGCTTCGTGTTCGCCTTCCCGGCCCTGATCGGCGTGATCATCGCCCACATCAAGGTCACCGATGCCTCGCCATCCATGCGCACGCATTTCCAGTATCAGATGCGGACGTTCTGGTTCGGCGTCCTGATGCTGGTGGTCGGCAGCATCACCACCCTCATCCTGATCGGTTACCTGGTTTTCCTGCTGTGGCTGGTCTGGACGCTGGTGCGATGCGTCAAGGGGCTGATCCGGGTCAGCGAGGGCCGGGCCATCGACCAGCCGACGACCCTTCTCTGGTAAGAGCCCCGGTCCACCACCGCGACCCAGCAACGAAAAACCGGCGCCCCCAGGGGAGGCGCCGGTTCATCCGGTCACACACGCGGCCCGAAGGCCGCGGGGTGTCAGCCGGCGATCTCGGTCTGCGCGAAGAAGAACGAGATTTCGCGAGCGGCGTTTTCCAGGCTGTCGGAGCCGTGGACGGAGTTCGCTTCGATGCTCTCGGCGAAGTCCTTGCGGATGGTGCCCTCGGCGGCGTTGGCCGGGTTAGTGGCGCCCATGATCTCGCGGTTGCGGGCAACCGCGTTCTCGCCCTCGAGCACCTGCACCACGACCGGGCCGGAGATCATGAAGGAGACCAGCTCGCCGAAGAAGGAACGCTCGCGGTGAACGTCGTAGAAGCCTTCGGCCTGGGCCTGGGTCAGCTGGAGGCGCTTCTGGGCGACGATGCGCAGACCGTTTTCTTCAAAACGGGCATTGATCTTGCCGGTCAGGTTGCGACGGGTGGCGTCGGGCTTGATGATCGAAAGGGTGCGTTCGATAGCCATTACGGTATCCCTGCGTTTGTTGTGCGGCCAGCGGCCGGGCTGTGGCGGGTCGCGGTCGCGACGCGGCCGTTCGCGACAGACTCCATACACGGTCTTTGCACCGGCCGCAAACGGTGCGCGGTTATACAGAACGCGCCAGCCCGTGACAACCGCCAAACGGTTACGCCGTCCCCCAGGCCGGAAGTCCCCGTTTCCGGCCGCGTCGAGGTATGGTAGGAAGCGGTCCATGCTGCACGTCAACGACCTCGTCTATCGCATCGGCGGCCGAGTCCTGCTCGACGGCGCCACCGCCCATATCCCCGCCGGCGCGCGGGTGGGTCTGGTGGGGCGCAACGGCACCGGCAAGTCGACCCTGCTCAAGCTCATCCTTGGCGAGATCGCCCCGGATGCCGGCGACATCACCGTGCGCCCGCGCGCCAGCCTCGGCCGGGTAGCGCAGGAAGCGCCGGCCGGAGACCGTTCGCTGGTCGACTGCGTGCTGGCCGCCGACCTGGAGCGCGCCCGCCTGCTCGCCGATCTGCCGGACGCCGAGGCCGCCGCCGACGCCCATCGCATCGCCGAGATCCACGAGCGTCTGAACGCCATCGACGCCCATTCCGCCCCCGCCCGCGCCGCCAGCATCCTGGCTGGCCTCGGCTTCACGGCGGAGGCGCAGGAACGGCCGGTGGGTGATTTCTCCGGCGGCTGGCGCATGCGCGTGGCGCTGGCCGCCGCCCTGTTCGCCCGCCCCGAGTTGCTGCTGCTGGACGAGCCGACCAACCACCTCGACCTCGAAGCCACGGTGTGGCTGGAGAACTACCTCGCCGTCTACCCCGGCACCCTCATCATCGTCAGCCACGACCGCGACCTGCTGAACAAGGTGTGCCAGCGCATCGTTCACCTTGATAAGGGCAAGCTGGTCTCCTACCAGGGCGGCTATGACGACTTCGCCCGCCAGCGGCGCGAGATGATGGAATTGCGTGAAAAGGCGGCGGTGAAGCAGGAAGCCCGCCGCGCCCACCTGCAATCCTTCGTCGACCGCTTCCGCGCCAAGGCGACCAAGGCTCGCCAGGCCCAAAGCCGCCTGAAGATGCTGGAGAAGATGGAGCCGGTGGTGCCCATCGTCGAGGATCGCGGGGTGACGTTCGACTTCCCCCAGCCCGACGAACTGGCGCCGCCGCTGATCCAGGTGGAAGGCGGCAAGGCCGGCTATGACGGCCGCCCGGTGCTGTCGCGGCTGTCGTTCCGCATCGACATGGACGACCGCATCGCCCTGCTCGGCGCCAATGGCAACGGCAAGTCGACGCTGGCCAAGATCATCACCGGCCGGCTGGCGCTGATGGAGGGCGAGGTGAAGGCCAGTTCGCGCCTGCGGGTCGGCTACTTCGCCCAGCACCAGAGCGAGGAACTGAACCCCCAGGGCACGCCGTTCCAGCACATGGCGAAGCTGATGCCCGGCGTCGCCGACGCCAAGGTCCGCGCCCACCTGGGCCGCTTCGGCTTCGGGGCCGATCTCGCCGACAACCGGGTCGAACAACTGTCGGGTGGGGAGAAGGCACGCCTGCTCATCGCCCTGATGACCCACAACGCCCCGCATGTGCTGGTGCTCGACGAACCGACCAACCACCTGGACATCGACACCCGCGACGCCCTGATCGAAGCGTTGAACACCTTCGAGGGGGCGGTGGTCATCATCTCCCACGATCCGCATTTGGTGGAACTGGTGGCCGACCGCCTGTGGCTGGTGGCGGAAGGCCGGGTGACGGCGTTCGACGGCGACATGCAGGACTACCGCAAGCTGCTGCTCGACCGCGCCCGCGACGCCCGCCGCGAGGCCAAGGCGGAAGCCCGCGCCGAAGCCGAGGCCCCGGCCCAGTCCGCCGCCGCCCGCAAGGAGGACCGCCGCCTCGCCGCCGAGTTGCGGCAAAAGGCGGCACCGCTCAAGAAGGTGGCCCAGGCGGCCGAGAAGAAGCTGGAAGAGTTGACCGCCCAGCGGACCCGCGTCGAAGCCAAACTGGCCGATCCCAAGCTCTACGACGGCCCCGGCGACAAGGTGGCCGCCTTGCAGAAGGAACTGGGCGAACTGTCCAAGGCCATCGAGGACACCGAATTGGCCTGGATCGAAGCCCAGGAAGCCTACGAAGAGGCGATGGCGGCGGCCGGCTGATCACCGCCGCCCTCTTCCGCCTTGGCGCCGCCGCCAAAGCCCGCCGTCGTCAGCATCTGCCAGAAATCTCGCACGGCGGTTTCCTTGTGGGTCGGGTTCTTGATGTCGGCGGTGAACTCCTCGATGAAGTTCGGCCGCTTCAGGTGCTCGACCACGCGGGCGCGGGCCAGCGCCATGGCCTTGCCCTCGATGAGCAGGCCGGAGGCGACGAACTGCACCAGCCGCTTGGCACGGATGCGCAGCGAATCGGTGGGGTCGTCCAGGCGTTCGATCACCCGTTCCTGCACCAGATAGCGGGCCACCAGCGTATCCAGCCGGTCCACCAGGGCATCGCGCAGCTGCGGCGGCAGCGCCGTGCCGCGCAGCGCCCGTTGCAGGGTGCCGATGGCCGCCAGCTTCTCGTGGGCGCTTTCATCGACACGGACGAAGGCATGGATGTCCGCCGCGTCCATCACCGTCGCCTGGATGGCCTGCCCCAGCATGAGAACGCACTGACGGCCGCTCTCGGTCTTGAGCATGTCGAGGTAGTAGTGGACCCGGCGGGCGCGGTCGCCGATCATTCCGCCCATGGCGCCAATGGCCAATTGGATGCCGGTCTTGCCGCCCTCGGGGAACTGGCGGCTGCACCGGCTGGTCAGGGCCTCGGCCATCTGCGGTCCGGTAGCGAGGCGCGGGAACCGCAGCAGACGGGTGACCAGCCCCTGGAAGGCTTCGGTCTCCTTGGCCGGGTCGTTGCGCGACAACGGCCGGGCGCCCGACACTTCGTTGACCACCCGGTCGCGCAACACCAGCCACGCCGACTTGAGCCGCCCCTCGGCCATCATGCTGCGCAGCACCGCCACCGTTTCCGGCTCGCGCCGGCCGGCCGGCGGCTTGCCCTCCATGATGTCGATGAGCGCCACCAGGGCGGCGGAAAGATTGGGCCGCTCGCCCAGGATGTCCTGGATGGTCTGCGGCGAGCCGAGAACGTCGGCGATGAACTCGTCAAGGATGCCGAAATCATCCTCGCAAAGATCGGGGGTGACGGTGGCCAGCAACACATCAAGCTTGGCGAGATAGGAGCCCTGGCCGATGAGATCGCGGGCGACGGCGCTGCGGATCAGCAGGGCGCGATCCTGCGGCACCCAGGCCACCTGCTCGGCGGTGCGGCAGAGTTTGGTGTAGGTGCCGAGACCAAGCTTCCATATGGCCTTCTCGCCTTCCGCCCGACGGGCGCGGGCGGCGGCTTCCTCGATCAGGCGGTACAACTCGTCGCGGCGCTGGCGCGGATCGGTGCCGCGCGCCTTGGCCTGAAGCGTGGCGACCCGATCCACCGCCGACGGATAGACCTGCGGATCGGAGTCCATCAGCCGGCCAAGGGCACGGTAGTTGTGCAGGGCTTCAAGCGGCGTCAGCTTGTTGGCGTCCAGCCAGCGCCGCAGCACCTTGGCTGCCGTCATGCGGGCCGGAAGGCTGTAAAGGTCGTCCACGTCGGCACAGTCGGCCGCCTCGGTTATGGCGGATGCCGCCACGTTGGCGCCGTTGGCGCTGGCGCCGCGGTCCTTTTCATAAACGGTGGTGTCCCGCCCCAGACGGTCGCGCACCACCCGCACCGCCTGACAATTGCCGCGCGCCAGAATCTTGTCGGCCTCGCGGATGGCGGCGCCTTCCTCGTTCTCGACGGTCTCGACGGTCCATCGGCCGTCGCGCTGCACCTGGACCTCGAATGTCGCCCGAGCCATGCCCTTTCCCCCCATGGTCCGTTCTGGACCGCCCGCCCGTCCCCCGACACGCGGATGCGGCTCCCCCCTGTTTAGCGGGACGGACAGGTGAAAAACAGATTCAGATATTCGCGCCGGGGTTCAGCGAGCCAAAGTGATGTTGGCGCTCGCCTTTTCGCTCCAGCCGCCGCGTTCGGTCTGCTGCCAGTAATGCAGTTCCCATCCGGCGTCACGGCACGCCACCCAGCGTCGACGGGCATCCTGCACCGCCGAGTCGTCGCGGCCGTCGAACAGGTCGAGACAGCGGTCGTACTCGGCCATGCGGGCGGTGGTCATGCCATCGGTGAGCAGCACGATGGAAGCACCGTTGGGGCGGTCGTCGCCGTCGGTCAGCCAGATGGGCTGATCGGCCTCGAAACCATCCCCGGGACTCCCATGAGGCAGCCAGCCATCGGGACGGAAAGTCCACAGCACCGCCGACAGCGCCTCGGCGCGAGGGCGCGAGGAGGTGAGCACGACAGCCCGCTGACCGCTCTCCAGCACCTTGCCGAGCAACGGCGGCAGGGCCTGCTCCAGCGGCCATTGCAGCAGATGATAGAAGTCGACGCGCGTCATGCGCCGCAGTCTAGCCGAGGGAACGGCGGGCGGGAAGTGGGGGCCGCCGGTCGACCGCCCCCCTCCTCCGCCGGAAGGTCACGCCGTCAGCGCGCGGCCCCGGCGGTGGCTTCCAGGAACGCTCGCAGAGCCTTGCGCTGGCGCTGGTCGAGCTTGAGATAATCGTTGGCCAACTGGACCACCTCGGTGGAGGTCATCGGGTCGCTGCCGGCATCCACCGGGCGCACCAGACGGGTACGGCCAGGACGGGACGCGGCGGCACCGGCACGGGCGGCGCGCTCGCTCACCACGTCCTCGGGCAGATCCTCGAAGAAAAACACCACCGGCACGCCAAGCACGCAGGCCATGTCATAAAGGCGCGAGGCGGAGATGCGGTTGGTGCCACGCTCGTACTTCTGCACCTGCTGGAACGTGACGCCGATGGCATCGCCCAGTTGCTGCTGGGTCATGCCAAGCAGGGTGCGGCGCAGGCGCAGGCGCAGGCCGACGTTGACGTCGATGGGGTCGGGCGCACCGGCACCGGCATCGTCGGCGGCATCGGTGGGGTGGATCGAACGGGCGGAAAGGCTGGACATGATCGTGTCTCCGGCGGTTTGAGGAGTGACGCTTCCTCCATAGCAGGCAGCGTGCCATTTGCCGGCGACACCCGCCGGACGTTTGCCACCATCGCCACAAGAGCAAGGAAACACTCGCTTTTCACGGGCGACAGGTGCTTTCTCCCCATGCCGTAAGGACGGCACCGAAATACCGCATTTCGTAGCATTGCGATACAGCCTGCGGTTTTGCATCGCGTCCTGAGAAGATTTCCAAACTGCGAAGGGCCCGCCGGTCTCCCGGCAGGCCCTTCCATCCCCGGCTAACTTTACCCTACGTCAATTTTCGGTGATTCGCACCGCCACGAACCGGCTGCCGGCCTCGCTCTGCACCATCAGCAGCACCGATTTGCGTCCGGCCGTGCGAGCGGCATCCACCTGGGCACGGATTTCATCGGCGGTGGTCACCGGCTTCTGGTTGACCTCGGCAATCACGTCGCCCGGCCGGATACCCTTTTCCGCCGCATCGCTGTCGACGCTGAGGTCCGCCACCACCACCCCGCGGCTGACGTCCTCGGGGATCTGGAAGGCGGCGCGAGCCTGATCGTCCAGCGGCTGCACCGACATGCCGAGCGCCGGAATGTCCGAGCCCGCCGCCGGGTCGCTGGGAGCGGCACCGTTCTCCTCGGTGGCGAAGGCGGCTTCCGCCTCTTCCTCCAGCTCGGCGACGGTCACCTGCACGGTCTGCCGGGCGCCGTCGCGCCACACCTCCACATCCACCGCCGCGCCGATCTCGCTTTCGGCCACCGAGTTGGGCAGGTTACGCATCTCGCGGATATCATCGCCGTCCCAGGTCAGGATGACGTCGCCGGCCTGGATGCCAGCCTCGGCGGCCGGCCCGCCTTCCTGCACGCTGGCGACCAGAGCGCCGCGCGGACGGTCGAGGCCGAGGCTGTCGGCGATTTCTTCCGTCACCGTCTGGATACGCACCCCGAGCCAACCGCGCTTCACCTCGCCATATTCGCGCAGGTCGCTGATGACGGCACTGGCCAGATTGGACGGCGTGGCGAAGCCGATCCCCACCGAACCGCCACCAGCCGGCGAGTAGATGGCGGTGTTCACGCCGATCACCTCGCCTTTCATGTTGAACAGCGGACCGCCGGAGTTGCCCCGGTTGATGGAGGCGTCGGTTTGCAGGAAGTTGTCATAGGGGCCGGCATTGATGTTGCGGGCGCGGGCGGAGATGATGCCCGCCGTCACCGATCCGCCGAGGCCGAACGGATTGCCGATGGCGATCACCCAATCGCCGACGCGGGCCTTGTCGCTGTCGCCGAAGGTCACGAAAGGCAGCTTGCGATCGGTCGTCACCTTCAGGACCGCCACGTCGGTTTTGGGATCGCGGCCAATGATCTCAGCCTTCAGGGCAGTGTCGTCCTGGAGGATGACGGTGACTTCCTCGGCGCCTTCGATGACGTGATTATTGGTCACGATGAAACCATCGGCGGCGATGATGAAACCGGACCCGAGCGACGTCGCCCGGCGCGGCATGGACGGCGCCTGCTGACGGTCGAAGAACTCGCGGAAGAAATCCTCGAACGGGCTGCCCGGCGGGAACTGCGGCATCTGCGGGCCACGCTCGCCGGTCAGGCTCTGGGTGGTGGAGATATTGACCACCGCCGGCAGCAGCTTCTCGGCCAGGTCGGCGAAGGACTCGGGAGCTTGGCGCGCCTGCACCGGGGCGATGCCCTGACCGACGGCAAGGACGACGAGCACCACCAGCGACGCGAGCCAGCGCATCGCAGCGACCCCGCCAGCACCCTGACGGCCGGGGAACATGCGCGGATCAGCCGGCGCGGGGGTTCGGAACGATCCTCTCACGGACACTTCTCCATTACAGCGGACGCGGATAGGCCGGCTCTCCACCAGACCAAAAAGAAACATGGAGTCCAATCTAGGACGGCAACCGGGCCGGTTCCAGAGACACTATGCTTTTCAGGTAATGGACGTTGCGGCAAGAGCGGAAACCGCCGTTGCCGCCTCCTCCCCGGATCAGCCGCCGCTACGCAGCAGCCAGACCACCAACACGCCCAACCCGCAGCCGACCACGCCGGCGGTACGCAGGGCGCTGTCGGGCAGCGCCAGGACCTGTGTCAGCATGGCCTTCATGCGGCCAGGAAACAGGGCGTAAACGGCGCCTTCCAGGGCGACGGCAAGGGCGAGCGCGGTCAGCAGATCGGTCATGGATCAGGGGTCTTGAGCAGCGGACAGAGAAGGGGCGCGCCGGCGAAGCCGGGCGCGCCCCAAGGAGTTGGTGGGCTAAAGAACCACCGTCAGCGCTGCGCCGCCGGCGTCGGGTTGGCCAGATTACCGCTGGCCGGGCCTTGACCGAAGAAGCGGAAGAAGTCGCTGTCGGGGCTCAGCACCATGGTGGTGGTGCCGTTGCCGAGCGCTTCCCGATACGCCTGCATGGAACGGTAGAAGGCGAAGAAGTTCGCATCCTGGCCGTAAACCTCGCCGAGAATGCGGTTGCGGTCGCCGTCGCCCTGACCGCGCAGGATTTCCGAGGTCTTGCGCGCCTCGGCCAGGATCACCGTGCGGTCACGGTCGGCTTCGGCTTCAATCTTGGCCTTCAGCTCGGCGCCTTCGGCGCGCAGCTGGGCGGCCTGGGCGATACGGCTGGAGCGCATGCGGTTGTAGACCGACTGGCTGGTTTCCTGCGGCAGATCGGTGCGGCCGATGCGGACGTCGACCACCTCGATGCCGAATTCACCGGCGCGGCGGCGCACCGTCTGGGTGATTTCCGACATGACGCGGCCACGGCTCTCGGCCAGCAGGTCGGTCAGGTCGGCCTCGCCGAGCTGGTCACGCACCGCCGAGTTGAGGATGGACCCGAAACGGTCGCGCAGGCCGGCCTCGGTGCGGACCGTCTGGTAGAAGGCCAGCGGATCGACGATGCGGTAGCGGGCATAGGTGTCGACGATGATGCGCTTCTGGTCGCGCAACGGCACTTCCTGGCCCGGCGGGTCAAGATCGAGGGTGCGGCGGTCGTAGGTGACGACGTTCTGGATGAACGGCATCTTGAACTTCAGGCCGGGTTCCGTCTCCACCCGCTGCGGGCTGCCGAACTGCAACACCAGCGCCTGCTGGGTCTGGTGAACGGTGAACACGGAGCTGAACAGGACGACGGCGGCCACCGCGATGATGATGCCGACGACGGCGAGGCTGGTACGGTTCATCGGGCGGCCTCCTGCGGAGCGGACGAAAGCGTGGGCGCCGGGGAAGACGGCTGCGAGAAGGTGTTGGTAGTGGCCGTAGTCCCGGCCGCCGGCGCCGTCGGCGCATGGTGGGCGCGGCGCTGGAGTTCGGGGAGGGGCTGGTAAGGG
>JAEWWF010000134.1 GCA_023396465.1 Pseudomonadota bacterium | reverse complement strand
GTTGCAGGATCGGCCGGGCGAGCGCCAGCACGTCGTCGAGGGACGGGGAATAGCGGCCGTCGATGAGGGCGCGGGCGCGCACCGCCAACATCAGCGCCTGGCTGGCGCGCGGGCCAGGGCCCCAGGCGACGTGGCGGCGCACGTCCTCCACCTCGCTGGTTTCGGGGCGGCCGGCACGCACCAAGGTGAGGATGGCATCGACCACGCTGTCGCCCACCGGAATGCGGCGGACCACCGCCTGTGCTTCGATCAAGTCGGCGGGGGTCAGCACGCGCGGCACCGGCGCTTCCAGCACGCCGGTGGTGGCAAGCAGCATCTCCCGTTCGGCATCAAGGCCGGGATAACCGACGTCCACCTGCATGAGGAAGCGGTCGAGCTGGGCTTCCGGCAGCGGATAGGTGCCTTCCTGCTCGATGGGGTTCTGGGTCGCCAGCACATGGAAGGGGCGCGGCAACGGGTGGCTTTCGCCGGCCACCGTCACCTTCATTTCCTGCATGGCTTGCAGCAGGGCCGATTGGGTCCGGGGGCTGGCGCGGTTGATCTCGTCGGCCATCAGCAGCTGGCAGAACACCGGCCCCTTCAGGAAACGGAAGGCGCGGCGGCCGCCTTCGTCCTCCTCCAATACCTCGCTGCCGAGGATGTCGCCCGGCATCAGGTCGGGAGTGAACTGCACCCGGCGGTCATCCAGCCCGAGGACGGTGCCGAGGGTGTGGACCAGCTTGGTCTTGGCCAGGCCCGGCACGCCGATCAGCAGCAGGTGGCCGCCGGCCAGCAGCGTCACCAGGCTGTTCTCGATCACCGCCTCCTGTCCGAAGATCACCGCGTTCAAGGCGGCGCGGGCGGCGGTCAGGCGCTCGGCCAGACGATCGACGGCGGCGACCGCCTCGGGACCGGCTTCGAGGGCTGCTTCGTTGGAAGGGTTGGTCACGACGGTCTCTCCGCACTACATAGGACACGACAACCCATGGAGGAACGGATGCCCAGGACCAGCGACCAGACCCACGCGGCTGCTCCCGGACACGAGGCCCCCAAGGCCCGGCCTCGCCAGACCATTTGCGGCGACCTCGACATGCGCATCGACCGCAACGGTACTTGGTTCTATCACGGCTCGCCGATCGGCCGGAAGGAACTGGTACGGTTGTTCTCGACAGTGCTCAAGCGCGAGGACGACGGCTCCTATTGGCTTGAAACGCCTGTCGAGAAGGGGAGGATCGTTGTCGAGGACGCTCCCTTCCTCGTGGTCGAGATGGAGGCCGAAGGCGCCGGGCGCAACCGTCGCATTCGATTCCGCACCAATGTGGACGATTGGCTGACCCTTGATGCCGATCACCCGCTACGTGTCGAACACGATGGGGAAACCGGCGAACCGAGCCCTTATGTCGTGGTGCGGCCCGGCCTGGAGGCCCGCATCAACCGACCGGTGTTTTATGATCTGGTGGAGATGGGCGTCGAGGAAGACGCCGGACACGAGAAAGGGGTACACTACGGCGTATGGAGCACCGGCATCTTCTTTCCCCTCGGTACCCTGACGGAAACCGACTGACCCGCGACGCCATCGTCCGCCTGTTGGCGCGTGGCCGCAGGCATGACGCGGGTGAACGCTCCGACGTCGGCATCAACCGGCAACTCGGTGGCGATCACGACTACGGCCCGGCCATCGATTCCGATCCGCGCGTGATCCGGCGCCCGGCTGGCGACGGCGATACGGTGCCCCCCGGTGCCGCCATGGACAGCCGGCCGCAGACGCCGGCGGCCGTGCTGGTGCCGCTGGTGGCGCGGGCGGAAGGGATGACGGTGCTGCTCACCCAGCGCACCGCCCACCTCAAGAACCACGCCGGCCAGATCAGTTTCCCCGGCGGTCGGTCGGAGGATGAAGACGATGGTCCCATCGCCACCGCCTTGCGGGAAAGCCACGAGGAAATCGGTCTGCCGGCGGCGGCGGTGGATGTGCTCGGTCGCCTGGACGACTATGTCACCGTCACCAATTTCCGGGTGACGCCGGTGGTCGGGCTGGTGGCGCCGCCGCTGACCCTGGCGCCCGACCCCTTCGAGGTGGCGGAGGTGTTCGAGGTGCCGCTCGGTTTCGTGCTCGATCCGGCCAACCACCAGCGGCATACGTATCAGGTCAAGGGGCGCACCCGCGCCTACTGGGCCATGCCCTACGGCGAGCGCTACATTTGGGGCGCGACGGCCGGCATGCTCGTTAATCTGGCGGAGGTTCTTGGACCGTGATCATCCGGCTGCTCGTCCTGCTGCTGCTGCCGATCATCCTTTTCCTGATCTGGCGCCGGATCCGGCGCAGCGAGGACGAGACGGCGGGCATCATCGACTACGGACTGCTCGGGCTGGCGGTGGTGATCCTCGTCGGGCTGGGTGCGATGGCGCTCAACCAGGGTGGCAGCCCCGGGGACGAATACGTGCCGCCGCGGGTGATCGACGGCAAGGTGGTGCCGGGGCACATCGCTCCCCGGCCAATGCAGGAGGCGCAATGACCGGGCGCGTGGTGGCGACCGATGCGGCCGGGCGGCGAAGTCCGGTCGGCCAACTGTCGCCGCAGGAGTGGATGAGCGACGACCGCACCCGCCGGGTGGTGGCGGCTCTCACCGCCGGCGGTGCCGAGGTGCGCTTTGTCGGCGGCTGTGTGCGCGATGCCTTGCTGTACCGGCCGGTGAAGGATATCGACATCGCCACCCCGGAACCGCCCGAGGTGGTCATGGGACGCCTGACCGACGCCGGCCTGCGGGCGATTCCGACCGGGGTCGACCATGGCACCGTCACCGCCGTCGCCGACGGCATGCACTTTGAGATCACCACCCTCCGCCGCGACGTATCCACCGACGGCCGTCATGCCGAGGTGGCTTTCACCGACTGCTTCCGCGAGGACGCCGCCCGTCGCGACTTCACCATGAATGCCCTGTCTGCGACGCCCGACGGGGCGGTTTACGACTATTTCGACGGCCTTGCCGATCTGGCCGCTCGCACCGTGCGGTTCGTCGGCCGCCCGCAGCAACGCATCGAGGAAGATTACCTGCGCATCCTGCGGTTCTTCCGCTTTCATGCTCATTACGGCGCCGGTGCCCCCGACCACGAGGCCCTCAAGGCGTGCAATGCCGCCGCCGAGGGGTTGGCGCGGCTGTCCGGTGAACGGGTGCGCGACGAGCTGCTGAAAATCCTGCTGGCACCCTATCCCGCCGATGCCCTGGTCATCATGCGCGGCGAGCGGGTGCTCGATCAGGTGTTGCCGGAGGCCGGGAACATCGGGCGTTTGCGGGTGCTGGCCTGGCTGGAGACCGCCGGCCTGCGGCGGCCGTGGCTGGTGCCGGACGCCCTGCGGCGGCTGGCGGCGGTCCTGGCGGTGACACGGCCCCAGGCGCTGGCGGTGGCGGAGCGGCTGCGGCTGTCCAATGCCGACCGTGACCGCTTGCTCGACCTGACCGCGCCGCGGTCCGACGACCCCGACCCCGACGCGGCGGTATCGGAGGCCACGGCGCGACAGGTGATCTACCGTCTCGGTCCGTTCCGCGCCCGTGACCGGGCCCTGCTGCTATGGGCGGCCGAACGCAGTGCCGAGGGCCATACCAACAGCCGCCGCACCGCCTGTTGGACACGTCTGGTCGATCTTGCCGCCGAGTGGACGCCGCCCGCCGTGCCGGTGCAGGGGCGCGACGTGCTGGCGCTGGGCGCGACCCCCGGCCCACGGGTGGGGGAAGCGCTTCGGGCGGCGGAGGAGGCGTGGCTGGCCGCCGATTTCAGCCTCGACCGCGCTGCCTTGCTCGACCTGCTGCGTCGGTTCATCCAAGGCGGCAGTGGCGGCGAAGGCGCTTCGGCGGTATAGGCGGAGCTTGGGCTCTCCCCGCTTCCGCCCCGCCGCCGTTCGTGTGATAATCATCACTGTGGGGGAGGATCGTTCGCTTCTACCGTGGTATTCAGGTGGTGGAGTAGGCGGGATTGAACGAGTCATGGCACAGCCAGCCAACAGGAACGACGCGCGCAACAGTCTGCCGATGAAGAAGATCTGCTTCTTCGGCGACGGGCTGACGTTCGGCGTCGGGGATACCGACCAGGGCGGCTGGCCCACCCGCCTGTGCCGGCACGAGACGGAGCGGGTGCGCGACCTCCAGGTCTACAATCTCGCCGTTCCCACCCAAACCTCCGCTGACATCGCGGCCCACTGGCGGGCCGAGGCCGAGCCGCGCCTGACCGGCGTCGCCCGTAGCGGTCTGGTGTTCGGTTTCGGCCTGTCTGACATGGCCGACAGTGACGATCAGGGCATCCGGGTGCCGTTGCCCGAAACCATGGCCTGGGCGGAGCGCATCATCGGCGAGGCCAAGGTGTGGCGGCCGGTGCTGTGGATCGGCCCGGCGCCGGTGCTGCGCTCCGCCGAACCACGCGAGGAAGGCGGTCATTGGGTTGCCTACAGCGCCGCCCGTCTGGCCGCCCTCAACGAAGCCTTCCGCACCCTGGCCGCCGAACTGGCGGTGCCTTACCTGGACCTTTGCGCCGCACTTGCCGACAACAAGGATTACCGGCGCGCCCTGGTGGCCGGCGACGGCGTCTATCCCATCCCGGCCGGCCACGCGGTGGTGGCCGACGCGGTGGCGGCGTGGCCGGCGTGGCATGAGTGGTTCCCGCGTCCGCGGACGACGGTGAAACGCGACCCCAACGCCTTTCAGCCCATCGAGTTCCGGCGGGTGGTGAACGAGGACAAGGTGCAGACGGCCATCCTGTAGGGGGCGTCTCACGACTCCGAAGCCGTCGCGGCCAGCATCGGCAGCAGGCCGGTCTGGCGCAGCGCCTCGCCGGCCGCCATGGCGCAGGCCAGCGCCACGTTCAGCGACCGCATGCCTTCCACGAGCGGGATCGTCACCCGCTGATCGGCGGCGGCGTGGACCTCCTCCGGCACGCCCGCGCTTTCCCGCCCGAGCAACAGGGTGTCATCCGGCTGCCATCGCATCTGCGTATGGCCGACGGCGCCCCGCGTGGTCAGCAGCACCAACCTGCCAGCCCCACCCGAATGGGTGGATCGCGAGTCGAGGTAGCGGCTCCAGGAGGCGTGCCGCACCATCTCCAGACCGGCGAGATAATCCAGGCCCGCCCGGCGCATGCGGCGGTCGTCGAACAGGAAGCCGCAGGGCTCGATGATGTCGCAGGGAAGCCCGAAGCAGGCGCAGAAACGCAGGATCGTGCCCGTGTTCTGGGGGATGTCTGGTTGATAGAGGGCGATGCGCATGGCGATGAACGATCTGAAAGGTGAGGGTGGTCAAGGCTGGGGAGGTGTTAGACCCTTTTCAAGGGGGAGGTTTTCGATTATACCGCCCCGGTCGCCGGACCCCCCTTTTGCGCGGTCGGGGGCCTGTTCGCAGGGGCCGGCGGAAACCGCAAGGATGGCCGCGCAAAAACAACCACGGTCGGCCCTAAGTCCCCCGCGACGGGTCGTCAACGTCAAGGAAATGCGTGCCCCCCAGTGCGCAACGAGAGGGTAACTGAGCATGGCTGATACGGCACATACCGCTCATGGCTCCTCCGAGGGCGAAAGCCGCCGCGATTTTCTGCTGTATGCGACCACCGCGGTCGGCGTCGTCGGCGCCGGTCTGGCGGCGTGGCCGTTCATCCACAGCATGAATCCGGCCGCCGACGTTCTGGCGCTGTCGTCCACGGAAGTGGACCTGTCGCCCATCGAGGAGGGCCAGGCGATTACCGTCACCTGGCGCGGCAAGCCGGTGTTCGTGCGCTACCGCACGGCCGCAGAGATCGAAGAGGCCCGCAGCGTCAACGCAGGCGAGCTGCGCGACCCCGAAACGGATGACCAGCGCGTCCAGAAGCCCGAATGGCTGATCGCCGTCGGCATCTGCACGCACCTGGGCTGCGTTCCGCTGGGTCAGAAGCCGGGCGAGCCGCGGGGCGAATGGGGTGGTTGGTTCTGCCCGTGCCACGGGTCGCACTACGACACCTCCGGTCGCATCCGCAAGGGTCCCGCTCCGCTGAACCTGCCGGTTCCGGAGTATGAGTTCATCGAGGACCTGCGGATCCGCATCGGCTAAGGGGCAGTTTCCATGAGCGAACTGAACACCAACAATCGCGCGCTGAAGTGGCTGGAAGCGCGCTTGCCGATCGTGTCGTTCGTCGACCATTCGCTCGGCAGCAAATACCCGGCTCCCAAGAACCTGTCCTACTGGTGGAACTTCGGCTCCCTGGCAGGCATCGTGCTGGTCATCATGATCCTGACCGGCCTGTTCCTGGCGATGAACTACACGGCGCACGTCGACTACGCCTTCAATTCCGTCGAGCGCATCATGCGCGACGTGAACTATGGCTGGCTGATCCGCTACATCCACATGAACGGCGCGTCGATGTTCTTCATCGTCGTGTACATCCACATCTTCCGCGGCCTCTACTACGGCTCCTACAAGCCGCCGCGCGAAGTGCTGTGGTGGCTCGGCCTCGTCATCATGCTGCTGATGATGGCCACCGCCTTCATGGGCTACGTGCTGCCGTGGGGCCAGATGTCGTTCTGGGGCGCCACCGTGATCACCAACCTGTTCTCGGCCTTCCCGGTCGTCGGCGATCATATCGTGACCCTGCTGTGGGGTGGCTTCTCGGTCGACAACCCGACCCTGAACCGCTTCTTCGCGCTGCACTTCCTGCTGCCGTTCGTCATCGTCGGCGTGGTGATCCTGCACATCTGGGCGCTGCACCAGGCGAAGTCGAACAACCCGCTCGGCATCGACATGAAGGGCCCGAACGACGCGATCCCGTTCCATCCGTACTACACGATCAAGGATCTGTACGGCCTGGGCGTGTTCATGCTGTTCTTCATGTACTTCGTGTTCTATGCGCCGAACTACATGGGCCACCCGGACAACTACATTCCGGCCAACCCCATGGTGACCCCGCCGCACATCGTGCCGGAATGGTACTTCCTGCCGTTCTACGCCATCCTGCGCGCGGTGCCGGACAAGCTGGGCGGCGTGCTGCTCATGTTCGCGGCCATCCTGGTGCTGGCGGCGCTGCCGTGGCTCGACACCTCCAAGGTGCGTTCGGCGGCCTTCCGTCCGATCTACAAGTGGTTCTTCTGGCTGTTCGCGGTCGATGCCGTCGTGCTCGGCTACATCGGCGCCATGCCGGCCGAGGAACCCTATGTGGCCATCGGTCAGGTCGCCACCGCCTACTACTTCCTGCACTGGATCGTGCTGCTGCCGCTGATCGGCTGGTTCGAGAAGCCAAGGCCGTTGCCGGAAAGCATCTCGGCCGCGGTCCGCAAGGGCACTCCGGTCAACGCCGGCGCGACGGAGAAGGTGTGATGCGCAAGATCCTGATCAACGCCGCCGCCGCCATCGGTCTGTCCCTGGTCACCGCTTCCGGTGCCATGGCGGCCGGTGCCGTCAAGGTTCCCAGCGAAAGCTGGACCTGGGACGGGCTGTTCGGCTACTACGACAAGGCGCAGCTTCAGCGCGGGTTCCAGATCTACAACGAGGTCTGTGCCAGCTGCCACTCGCTGCATCTGGTCGCTTACCGCAACCTGATGGACATCGGGCTGACCGAGGATCAGGTGAAGGCGATCGCCGCCGAGAAGGAGGTCGAGGACGGCCCCGACGACGAAGGCGAGATGTTCTTCCGCCCGGCCATGCCGTCCGACCGCTTCGTGTCGCCGTTCCCGAACGAGAACGCGGCCCGCGCGGCCAACAGTGGTGCCCTGCCGCCGGATCTGTCGCTGATCACCAAGGCGCGCATGGGTGGCCCGAACTACATCTACCACCTGCTCCTCGGGTATCACGAGGAGGCGCCGGAAGGCTTCGAGCTGGGTGATACTCAGTACTACAACGAGTATTTCCCCGGCCACGCCATCGGCATGCCGCCGCAGCTCATGGAAGGGCTGGTGGAGTACGCCGACGGTACCGAAGCCTCGGAAGAGCAGCTTGCCCGTGACATCACCGCCTTCCTGAACTGGGCCGCCGAGCCCGAACTGGAAGAGCGCAAGTCGCTTGGCATCAAGGTCATGCTGTTCCTGCTGGTGCTGACTGCCATGCTGTACGCGCTCAAGCGCAAGATCTGGGCGAACGTCGAGCACTGACGCCCGGGTCGGTGATCCGCCCTCGGGCGGGCACTGGGGAAAACTGGATGGCCGCCGCTCCGCAAGGGGCGGCGGCCTCAGACTGCTGACGAACCCCGTCATTTTGGCGGGGTTCGTTGTTTTCATGATGCCGGGTGAAGGTTGGCGCCCGGGAACGCCCCGTGGGTCGCCCTGTGACCCAGGATCGTCGGCAGACGGCGCAGG